>SVGW01000042.1 GCA_015056125.1 Clostridiales bacterium
AAAAACCGGAGCGCCTCCGCTCTCGCTTCGTCACTCCGGTTGATCTTTTTGCCTACATAATGGCCTTTTTGTGCAGTCCGTATATTTTGGGGCAGTTCATTTTCCGATCCATGCTTTTTCTTATTCCGAATTATTGAAAGGATTTTGCTTTTTCGATAGCCGCTTTCACTGCATCCATGGCACAAGCCCTAAAGGCGCCTTTTTCCAGCGCGGCCACGCCTTCAATGGTAGCCCCTCCGGGGGAAGTAACCATATCTTTTAATTGACCGGGGTGCATCCCCGTATCCAGCACCATTTTTCCGCTTCCCAGCAGCGTTTGTGCGGCAATTCGCTGGGCCGTTGCCCTGGGAAGCCCGGCGCGCACGCCGGCATCCGCCAGCGCTTCAACAAACAGGAAGCAGTAGGCAGGCCCGCAGCCGCTGACGCCAGTGACTGCCTCCATCAAGTGCTCCGGCACTTCTTCAGCAAGTCCCATGGCGGAAAGCAGTTTCATGGCGTATGCCCATTCATCATCCGTCACGTTCTCCCCGCGGCAAGCAGCCATCACGCCTTCCCCAACCATGGCAGGCGTATTTGGCATCACGCGCACAACATGCGCCTCCTCCTTGCCAAGCAACGCAGCAATTCGCCGCACGCTATAGCTCATTACAATGGAAATGATGAGGGCGTGGGGATTGATATCGGGGGCGATTTCTTTTAATACGCCCTCAATAAACTGGGGTTTCACAGCCAGAAATACACAATCAGCCCGCGCAGCTTGCTTATTATCTTTCGTAACTTGCACGCCAAGCTCTTTTTTCATTTTTTCCAGGAGCACAGGATTTTTATCGGCAACCAATATTTCACAGGGCTGTGCATGCTTTTCTTCCAAGATTCTGCGCAGCATGGCTCCGCCCATATTTCCGCATCCGATAAACGATATTTTCACGTTTTCCACGATTCTTTTCCTCCCATTTTCACTTTTCTATAGAATGAAACGCGACTCCGATGCTTACAATTTCATAAGCACCGGCAGAAAAATAAACCGTATGGTTATCCATTTCCAAAGGATGATCATGTTCCTCATTCATATTCGTTTGATAAGCACTGCTCAAGGGCAGAATGAATTTGATCTTCCCCTGCGTTTTCTCGCTCATACCGTTATAAACGCGGATGATCCATTCATCTGTTTCTTCCGCTTTTTTTACTGCACTGATCAGCAGCCCTTTTCCATCGAGCTCCATATAGCTTCCGGCAGGCGAGAGCTTTCCCTCGTAATGGCTCCCCTGCATCCCCCGGGGCGGCGCATAGAATTCATCACAGGCTTTCAGCACATCGCCCTGTATATAATCGCCGCTATGGAAATACAATGCATATTCTATCTCATGCCGCCCCATTTCCTGGGCGCCGGGCGTTGAATATTCCGGGCCGGCATTGTGATAAAAGCGCTCTGCGTTGGTAGCCTTAGAAAGATGGCTTACGCCACGGAGCATCGTGAAATATATATCGCCATTCTTCCGCGCATCATACTCCGAAAATCCCCTGCTGAATACAGCCATTCCCCGCTTTCCATCCGAAATATCCGTAAACAAGCGCTGGGGCTGATTATTCATGGGCTTTTCAATATAGGTTTCAGGAAGCGGTGTTTCCCGCTCTCTGTCATTTACATAAAATTGCGAACCGCTCTGAATCCTGCTACCCTCAATTCCGCTGGGGATATACAGCCTGTATCGATGATCTTTGGACTGATTATCGATCGTCGTTTTAAATTGTATTGCTCTGCTGTATGCCAGGAGAGTTGCCCGGGTGATGATTTTGTTGGCAGCCTGCCGGCTGGAGCGACCATTCTCTTCCACGCAAGCCGGAAGCAACCAATCCCGCTCTGTTACAAAGGTAATCCTACTACTTCCATGCTCTGCAATATAGCAATTCGCCTTGACTGTTTTATCAAAATAGATGCGATCATTTAATGGCTTGGAATAATTGTAGTGATCCCCCTTATCGCCGCTTTCTTCGATTTGGTTGATATGATGATACCAAACACCGTTTTCCTTATCATAAACGGAAAGGCAGCCGCTTTCTTCCAATATCACTTTTAGATATGTATTTTCGCACACATGACCATGGAGCACAAGATCTGTTTCCCGGCTTGGCATATGTGAAGCAAACCGGATACCAATGTTTCTGTAGCCCATTCCGGGAAGCGAAGGAAGCACCACAGAAAGGCTGTAGCGGTGGCAAATGATCGGATCGCACTGCTGCCACTGATTTCTGGAATAGCCCGTGTAGCGCTTGATATCCCTTTGAACGCCATTCACCTGCAGCGGCAATACCGTTCCATCCTCCAGGAAAGCCTCCCATGCTTCGCATTTTTGCTTGGCATCTATCCAATAATCAAAAGTAACGGTTTCATTTTTTCGTTCCCACGGGGTGGGATTGAAAAGAGTGATATTATCTCCGTCGCCTACCGTTTTGATGGATTGGCTCAGCGCATACAGGCTTTCTCCGTTGAGCCAATCGGTGATCTCCAGTGCCTTTTTATAATGATCAAACACATCCAGGGTAACTGCGTCCACATGGCCGCCATAGATGCAATCATGAAAAGCGCATTTTAGCTGCTTCATCCAGGCCCGATCCAAAAGAGCCTTGGGGTATTCACAGCCATTCACCCAAGCGTTGAAGGAAGCAAACGGCTCTGCCCATTTTTCCAATTCCCGGGATACATATTCATTTTTATATTTAATGCTCATTCTGGCAGTGAGAATACCACTGAGAATAAAAGTACCAGGATAATAGGCGGCCCGCATTTCCCCGCAGATCACTTTGCATTTTTCTTTCTCAATTTGCTCAAAATGCTCCAGCAGGGATACCTGCTTGATGATTTCCTCTCCCTTTTCCTGATTATACAGCTTGATCAGATCAGGAATATTTCCGATCGCCGGCCGATGATCAGCACCCTGCATGAAAAGCACATAATCGCCTTTTTCATAAGGAAGCAGTTTTTCATAGACTTCGTCTACTTTGCTCATGAATCCCTGTGGATCGGATGGAATCAGGTGGTAATATCCATCGGTGAGCGCCTTCGCCACTACCTGGGATCCATCTGGCGCCTGCCAAATAAAAGCGGCTTCATTGCGCTCTTTTCCATCCAGGATTCCGCGCCATCCCACGAAATAATCCATGCCAAAGCCCTTTATCAGCTGTGGCATCTGTGGAATATGGCCTACCATATCGCACAGATAAGTGATGGGCATGGCCCCGCCATATTCCTTGGCTTTTTTTAGCCCTACAAGCATATTCCGGATATGCGTTTCGCCACTTAATAAGAATTCCTCCGGCTGAATATACCAGGGGCCAATGATCAGTTTGCCCGCTTTTACCAGTTTTTCAATGCGGGGCTTATCCTCCGGAAACAATTCCAGATAATCATCAATGGCATCGATCTGACCATCGAACATAAAAGACTGATAATCCGGATTTGTTTCAAGGATTGCCAAAAGATCCCTCATCAAAGGGATCAAAGTGATTCTATACTGTTCATAAGGAAGATACCAGGCAGGATCCCAGTGTACATGGGACACCAGATGAATTTTCTTCATATCACTCTCCTCCCTATGATATTGTATTATAGCTTGAAAAAACTGTCAATTATTTTCATTCATTAAATGCAAAGTTGAACGGAAGTTTTCTTTAAACGAATGGGCGCATGAAAAGCCCAGCAATCCGGCTGCTTCTACCACTGCGCCATAGACAGGCGGCAAATCAATAAAAATCATCTTAAATTCAGCGCCCAAATGATGCTGCACTAAATCCTGGTAGAGTTGATTTTTCCATATGCTTCCGCCCATCACGGCGCATTTTCCGCGAATCATTTGATCGGCAGTGAGAATCGCATGGGCCATATCAGAGGCGGCGGCATTCACTTCCGCCATCGCCACTGCATCTCCCAGCGCCGCTGCCTCCAGCAGAATCGGCGCAAAGGACGCGATTTCAGTCTTCGCATCCATGCGATAAAGCGCAGGCACGTATTCCCGAAGCGGTACTCCCGCTTTATTTTCGCAAAGCGCAAAGAGGGAGGTGCTTCCCCCCCTGCCATCCATGCAATAAAGCGCTTTCATCAGTGCACGCCTGCCCAGGTCATATCCGCTGCCTTCATCTCCCAGCAAATACCCCCAGCCGCTCACCTGATGCATTTCTCCGTTTACCCTGGCGAAAATGCTGGCGCCGGTTCCGGCAATGGCAATAATGCCATTCCCGCTGCCGATACCGGCAGAAAGCACATTCACCGCATCGGTTCCATTGGCAATATGCGGGCAACTTGGCAGAATCTCTTTAAGCATTTCATGAAATAGCTGGCGATTACCAGGCAAGCCGCCCCCCGAAATACCGGCATAGCACGCATCAATACAATCTGGCCCGCCATAATCCATCGTGACCTTCCCAATCACTTCCTCCAGCGTATTTCGCACATCATCAACGGAGCGGCCTGTGATGCTGGAGGGGCCGCCCACCACGCGCTTTACAAGCGTTCCATCCACCATGCAAAGCGCCGCATCTGTTTTAGTGCCGCCGCCATCCAAGCCCAGAATGTATTGCTTTTCCATACGGATTTTCTCCTGCTTTTTCACATTTTGTAATCATTCACACACAGGCGCGGCGGATTTTCGTGAGCATCGCAGCGATGCAGCCGCTGGATCGCCTCGTCCAGGGTCCATCTTTCATGCAATTCCGTAATGCCTGCCTCCCGCAATTCCCAATTGAAGCGCTCAACTAACGCGCTGCGCCCCGGTGTATTCACGCTCATTCTGGCAAGCACAAGGTATTCCATGCTCAGCACCAGCTTATGAATTCGCTTATAGCACAGTTCATCTTCGGTAAGCCATTGCGCACGCCCCAATAATTCCATTGCTTTTTGCAAAACATCATCCTGAACGAATGCGGACATGGGCGATTCATGAATGGAAATGTGCCAGGAACGAGCCGCAGCCTGCCAAAGCTCAATATATTCCCGGATCAACGGAGCAGCTGCCTCTCCATAATATCCGTGCAGAAAATCCTGCAGATGCATTTCCATATCGCAATCTGGATTCCACATGAGCTTGGCTTGCAGATATGCCTCCAATTCAGCCAGATGCCCGCCGCCTCCCTGAGAAAAATTTCCCTGTTCCAAAACGCCTGCTACGCCAAGGCGCTTAAAGAGCTGCATATTCTTTTGCATCACATCAAAATTGGTAAAAGGCATCAGGTAATGGCCAAACATAGTCACATAATCCCAGATATACAACCGATCGCAAATTTGGCTCCATTCTCTCAGATCACGCATAAATAGGGTTTCCCCCTCCTGGCTGCATTGGGGCCCCCAGGGATGAGAATTGGCCCGAGAATCCAGCGCTCCAAACGCCTCTCCTTCCAGGGTATGGGAAAAACAGCATTCAATACTGCAGAGCCGTACAATCACATTGGGATGGGGTCTGATGAATTTCGGCGCTTTACGGGTATACTGATAGGCAAATGTGTGGAGCAAAATATCGGGATGTTCCTCATGAATTGCCTCTGCAATTTGGTTAACAAAATGCAGCATGGTGCCGGCAGGCGTGCCCTCTTTTTCATCAATTTCGCGGCAATTTGGACATTGGCAGTAATTGCGCCAGTCATTCTGCGCCACTGAAAATACCCGGCAATCCGGATTTTCCTTGATCCATTCCTTCACTTTTTCCGTAGCAAGCTTAACTACTTCCGGGTTAGTCAAGCACAGCTGCGTCCTGCCGCCCACACGTTTTCCATCAATCATGGAGAAGTATTCCGGATGAGTGTCAAAATACTTGGCTACAGGCACCAGGTCATCAAAGGAATGATGGAAATTATAAAATTTCATGCGCCCGCCCTGACGGATGCTGATATCCGCCTTATTGGAATTCATGCGATTGCGGACGGCATAGGTTCCGTCAAATGCGTCGGACCAGTAAGCCTCACGGCTTTCAAAGGCAGGGCGATCGGTGATATCCAGATCGCCTACCTCCAGGTGCAGCTGTTTCGGAATCACGCTGCAATCGGAAGATAGCCAGCGGCAGCCCATGATTTCTTCCAGAAAGGCATAAACGGCATACAGCGTTCCCCGGGGCGTAGCGCCGGCAAGCAGAATCCATTTTTCCCCGCTTTTGATCACATATCCTTCTTCTCCAAGCTTCTCCCAATCCACTTGAATGCCGTAATGCTTTAGCCTTCCGCTCCGTCCAACCAGAATTTCATAATCGCCTGCTATCTGTAATTCGGTTTGTGTAGGCAGCGCTGCGCTTGAAATTTCCATCAGAAAATGCTGTAGTTCATGGGCTGCCAGCTTCACAGTTTCATGGGCGGGATGAGGCATCACAATACGCCAAAGTGCCTGCCCATTGTGGGCCAATACGTGCTTGTCCATTTTTATCCCTCCTCATAAATAAAGCACTTGCATTCATCTATTTCAAAATCAAGGATGATGGGTTCATCGGCTTGGATAATATGGGTTTCGTCGGTATACATATCTTCCAATTTCCCCCGCGTCCACGGCACTTTCAATTCGTACCGGCCAGCTTTATGAGCATAGATCGAAATCATTCGGCTGTTATGGAACAGGGGAATACTATCCTCGTTCCAGATATGCACGCCGGCCTTCCTGGCCAGCGGCCTCAGCACAAATTCGGGCACGGGTCCTTGGGCAATCCAGGCGTCAAAACCTCCGTTTTCGCGTTCTTTTACAATCATGCGCTGGGTCTTATTGACAAGGCCATGTGCAAATGCATATTTTTCATCTTCAAGGCCGCAGATATAAGGCTTCATTCCGTCCATGGCGCCGCCAAACACCCGCTCCATGCCATCGTCATTATAGGGGCCATCATGCGCCACTGCATGGCCCTGCTTCTTTTCATCAATGCCCAGGCGAATGCCTGTCAATTCTTCCATGAAAGCAGGATTCATTTCTCCATCCCGAAGAATGCCGGGGGCATAGAGGAAAAGAATATTCTTGCCCATTTTGCGCAGCCTTGCAATCAGATCGCGCATTTCTTTTTGGGGTGAAACCATATCCGGGAAAATATAGAGCTTATACTGATCAAAATTGAATTTATCCAGCAGCAAATCTTCAGCCATGAAATGGTCGGCCATGCAGCCCATCCGGCCCAGTTTTTCTGCCTGCTCATCCACACAATGATGGTGCAGGTGGTTTTTTGTGCCAATCACCCGGGAGGTGCTGTGCTCATCATAGCATACCGCTACTTGTGCATTGGAAGCAATAGGTTTGCTGTAAAGCCGTTCCTGTGCGGCACCGATTTTGAGCAGTTCATTTTGCAATTCCCTATCGTCATACCAGCCGCCGAACATATCAAACCACCAATAGGTGCCTAATGCGCCAAATACGCAAGCGGCCTCTCTGCGGGCATATTGAATGCTTTCCCGCAGCGATGCATGCCTGCGATGGGCATAAGATTGCAGCACCTGGGCGTAGGGATTGCTGTTGGAAACGTAGGTGGTATTATCAATTTCATGATAATACAATTTATCATGCAGATGGAAAGCGGCCATGGGTGCCTGAGACTGGCTTACGCTTTCCAGACCGCGATAACGATAGGAAGCAGGCGAAAACACGATCTCAATATCCGGATTGGCCAGCAATTTCCGGGTAAACATATGCGTTTTTTCAGCAATCTGCGTATTAAAAACAAGAGAGTATCCGCTGAAGCAACCCACCAGCAATCCTGGATTATACAGCTTCACTTCATGGGCAAATTCGGCCAGGGTTTCATAGGCGATATCATTGATGAAATTTAGATAATCAATAGAATTTTGATCTTCCGCTCCCAGCAGCGTTCCATACTGCCCCTTCAATTTTTCTTCATCCGTGGGCAATTTTCGCGTAGGATCGCCGGTATATTCCTTAAACGCAGCCTCCTTGAGCACTTGATAGCCCATGGGCTCCCGGTTAATCCACTCACAGGTGCTTCCAGCGCAAACATATACTGCATAAAATTTTTCGGGATATTCCTTGTCGAGGAATGCCAGGATATCCCGAATGCATTGCTTAGCAATTTCTCTCCATGCTTTGCAGCAGCAGGCTTCCGGCAGATGCCGGAAGCTGTTTTCACACTCAGGATGCTCTTTTAAGAACCAATCCCGGGTGTCGAGCTGCAAAATCAGAGAGAAATAGGCGTTGGGAGCATTTTCAAGGAACTGATTCACCTGAGCGCGCACCACATCCCAATCATACTTGCCCTCCCCCAGCCAGAATTCGCCAAACTGGGAATAGGGCACGTCCAGGGTGCAAAGGATACCGCTGGGATAAACGCTCATCAGCTGAATGCCGCCCTCATAAAAATCCTTGGTAATCCCGGGCTGCGGCCAGAAAGACCGGAAAGAAACGAAAGGCATGATTTTTCCATTGATTTCAATTTTCAGGGAGCCATGATCCTTAACCAATCTTGCTTGCACTTTCTTTTCCCCCTCACTTTATTTTCATTTCCAGAGCCAGACAGGTGCCTCCACCCAGGCGCACGGTGATCTTCTTTCTGTCAAAGAATACCACGTCGGCATCTCCCCAAGGCTTGGCGTTTAAGGCGCTTTCTACGCCATATTCATCCAAATTCCAGGAGAAGGTAATCGTTTCTTCCTCAGTGCCGCTGTTTACAAAGAATGCCACCGTCTTTTCTTCGTTTCCATCCTTCCAGGCGCTGCACTGCACCATATTGGCTGCCGCCATATCGGTATGTCCCATACTGCAATCGGCCACAAATGTTTTGGCGTTGGTCATAGCCTTGGGAGGCCGCATCATATAGCCTTCACTGAATAAATCCTTGTATTCCCAGCGTACGTGGCACATCAGATCCAAAAAGTCAATCTTTTCTTCATTATCCACCACGTCCGCGTTGATCCAGCCAATCTGCTGGCCAAACATTACGGCCTGAGCCACGTGGAAGCGGAAATACTGGGCATCGACCTTCTTGTAGCCATTGGTATTTCTGCCAAACATGGCGCAGTGACCGGCATACACCTTGGGGAAAAAAGGCACCAGATCAGGATCCACCCAGGCCCAGGTGAGGAAGCCGTCCATCTGATCGGCATATACTTCCGCGTTGCTTTCAGTGGTAAAGCCGCAGCCTTCGGGGCATTCCTTACGCAGTTGCTCCATAAGCAGCCTGTATTCCTTCACCCACCACAGGCCGTTGCCCGGAGCATGGTTGTGGTGAGGCGCGCAGCAAAGCATAATTCTATGGGCGGCAATCTGATCCAGATATACAGCAGACATATGGTAATCCCGGAACAGCTTTCTTACAATCTCAGCCAGGGTTTCGCGCCAGACGGCCGTGGAAGGGCACATGGCGGCCAGACGGCAAAGGGTGCCGTCGATCTCATGGGAGGCATAGGTTTCCAAATCCAGATCGCCGCTCAAGGATCGGGTGGCGCCGTCTGCAAAGGTTTTTTCAAAAAGATCGGTGCTCAGATCCCGGGCACGGGTATCCACGATGTGGCCATTGATGTATGGCATCACATAAATGCCATACTTTTTCATTTCATCCACGCCTTCCACCAGCCCTTCCTTCACCGGGAAGTAATAGGGAAAGTCATTGTTGAAGGGAATGAAATGCCAGTTATACAAATGATAGCCAATGGGCAGATTCAGGCGCTTGGCCAATTCAATGGGCTTACGATACCAATTATCGCGAGGCGGCTCCACGGGGGGACGAATGCTGATGGGTACAGGATCGGCGTCCGGGTTATCATTGGGCATCCAGTCCATGATATACATAGGCACGTCCTTCATCCAGGCAGGGGAATCTTCCCGGCCCAAAGGCTTATACCATTCCGCGTGTTCCTGCACATATTTTTCATAGATGCATGCCATATCATACCAATCGCCGTCTAATACCTTTACTACCAGCTCGCCGTTGACGGAGAAAGAATTCTGGGCAAGGCCCATTTTCTCGGCGGGATATTCAAAGGTAAAGCAGCCCTGGCCCCGACGGAAGCAGCGGGCAGCCATATCGGCGCGGGCAGCCGCAGCCATATGCACAGCCACATACAGGCCGCTGCCCTCCTTCTTTTTCTGATCATATACGCCAAATACAGGTGATACGCCCAGGAATCCGCTGGGATAAACGGCAGAGAAAGATGCTTCCCGATTATATGCATGCGGGGTGAGAGCGCCGGAATGCTTGGGTGTAAAAAGAACAGGATCGTCGCCGCCGGAGAAGTTAACCGCAGGATAAGTGACGCTCATTACAGTATAATCTTTAGAGGAATTAATCACCTTGGTATTCCAATGGATAGCGTCCTTTTCCTTGACACACCCTTCCACGGAAACGGAAATGGATAATCCGCAAGGACGCTCCAGATACACACTGAGCGTCTTCTTCCCTGCTTTTACGGTCACCTTTTCCCAATCGTGATCGGAAGAGAGGAAGATCAATTCGTTGGTTTTCAGGTTTCGGGCCGTCATGCGCATCAGCGGCTGGATGGCAGCGTTTTCATCTACGGAAAAATCATCCAGGTTAATGCCCAGCAGGGATATGCCGCTTTCGCGCTTTACGATCGCCTGGGTCAGGCGGCCGCTGGTCAGTTCATAACGCTCGCCCTGAGGCACGGCGCAGGCAGGCAATTGCAGCTTACTTACCTGAGGCGCCTGAAATGCCCCTTCACCAAATGCGATTACGGCAGAAAGCGGGTGGGCTTCATCAAAGATCGTCACATCCTGATTGGCTGCCCCGCTGGCAGCCATCAGCATACAAAGCCGGGCCTTGTCCGGAAAAAAAGACTCAAATGGGGAATCTGTTTTATCATTTTCCGTGGTGCTGATCAGAACGGCTGCCGGATTATAAGTAACGGAGCCGCAATCCGTAACCATCAGCCACTGCTCCTTGCCAAGCAAGGCACAGGAATTGAAACGAACACCGTGAGAAATATCTCCCACACCGATTTGATATTCGGGCCCAAAGCCTTGCAGGGTATCGAATTGATCCCTAACGGTATGCAGGCACATCCAGGAAAAATTAGAAACGCGAAGCGCTTCCCTATATTTGATCCACGTAGTTACACGAATGGCATTCTCTCCTGCTTTTTCAAAGCGGTAATGGGCCATCATGGAAGGAATGGGGGCGCCATTTTCCGGATTGGTAGGGCAAGTATGCAGGGTTAGGGAATTTTCATCCGCTTCTACCCCCAAGCGGCTGCCAATCAGATTTGCTTTTAAATCAAAATAAGCCTTCACCGCGCCGGCTTCTTTTGGCTTGGTATGGGACAAGAAATATTCTGCATGGGAAATGGTATCGCAGGTATAGAGCCGGATGCTCTTTTCCCCTTTGGAAATATCAAAGGCCAAGCCGCCGGCCAATTCATTTACTGTAAATGTCCACCCAGTGTGAAAAGAGAAGGTTTTCAGCGTTTTCATTCTTTTTCCCCCGTTATCATTTGCTTCCTTTTCTCAAGAATCCAAAAAATATTGGACCTTTTTAAAGTTTCATGCTTTTTTCAGGAATATCTGTACTATATCACACCTTATTTTCATTTGCAATATCTTATGTGTAATTAATTTTATTTTTTTATTTTTTATTGTAAATTTGTTACACGCAAGGCGATACATATGTTTTTCTGCGCTTTACAGCGCTTTTATTCTATGCTAAAATGAATAAAAATTTTGTAAGGAGGGAACGCTGTGGCTCCTCTTTCCCTGATCGAACAAATTCGCCGCCGCTATTCTGTTTTTTCCCAGAGCGAGCGCCAGGTGGCCGATTACATATGCGATCATCTGCCTCAGGTTTCCCGCATGTCCATCCGCGAATTAAAGGATGCAGCGGGCGTAAGCAGCCCAACCGTTTTCCGCTTTTGCAAAACCATGGGTTTTGGCGGATATAAGGATTTCAAAATTTCCCTGGCCGAACAAACGCCCACCTTTAAAGACTATTTTACCATAGAGCCACCCAACGGCGAGAACAGCATAGAGAGCCTGGTACGAAGGCTTTTGCTTTCGGAACGTGATGCCATTGATGCCACCTTACGTATGCTTGATTTTCCCCGCCTGCATCAGGCCGCCGATATGATGATCGGCGCCAAACGCATTTTTCTCTTTGGCGTGAGCACCTCCTTTGATATTTGCTGTGATCTGCAAAGGAAGCTCTCTAGGCTGGGGTTGAACGTATGGTGCGGAAGCGATGGGCATGATGCCACCAGCCATTTGGCGTGCTTTTCCGCTCAGGATCTGCTTATGTGCATTTCTCAATCCGGTGCCACCAAGGAAACCGTAACCATCGCCAAATATGCCTGCAGCGCCCATATCCCGGTTTTATCGATCACCGCCTCTTCTACCAGTGCAATTGCCCCCTATTCCTCTTTGATTCTTCACACTTTCTCACCGGAAATTACCGGAAACAGGGTAGGCATCACCACCCGCACAGCCCAACACGCGCTGGTGGATGCGCTGTATATGACTGTTGCGGGCTCGATTGGCGAAAATGTAGCGCAATTGATGGAACGCTCGCTCCTTCCCCTTTTACACCGATAAATCAATTGCCTGTGAATAACCCAAAAGCCTCCTGATAACAGGAAGCTTTTGGGTTTTTTATGCTTCAAACATGTAAGGACTGCGATTCTCAAGATCTCCCAGCAGAGCAAGGGGAATAATGCCCATAGTCCATCCGGCCATAATGCAGTACGGGCCCCAATATTTATCCATATTCAGGCCGTAATATTCTCCCAGGTTCATGCAGAATGCCCGCATCCAGCCGCCGTGGAACCGCTTGTCTTCTCTGACGATCTGAATCTTCACCACATATTCCAGCAGTTTATGCAGAATGTTCAGGCCCTCTTTCTTATGAATGCCGCTGTCTTCCGGCACGTAATTCAGCAGGCTTAAAGACGCCACGGCATTATTCACGCAATAGAGCTGGTCGGAAATTCTGTCGTTATCCCAGGGCGTGGTAATGCCATTTTCATCATTGGCGGAGAAATTGGGATCGCCCCTCTCAAAATTCATATTATCCTCAGAATAAATTCCGCCGCAAGGCATCTGCAAGGAGCCGATATATTCGATCAAATGGTTGATCATATCCGTATAATCCGCGCCGCCGGCCAAATGCACGCTGGTAAGCAGCATCAGGAAGCGTGCGTTTCGGGCGCTGGTGGTGTGGCCGTGGAATTCAAAATTATCAGGATACGAATCCACCAGCTTCTTGGCCACCTTGACCACGGCATCCAGATATTCCTGTTTCCCGATAATTTTATGGGCCATGGTCATGAAAGCACCCATTTCGGAGTAAAAGTCCGGGGTACGGTTGGCAGCCTTTTCAAAGGGCCGGTCCACCAGCGGATCATCATACGCCTGTCGGCATCCTTTCAGCAAATCGCCATCCATCCAGCGCAGGAAGCCGTCGGCCAGCCTTTTGATTCTATCTTTGTATTCTTCTTTTCCGGTCAGCCTGTACATATTGCAAAGGGCAATGCCGCAGCGGCCGCTGTCAATGCACCACACCCAAAGGGGGCCTGCATCCTTATGCGTGTACCAGGCAAACATGCCATCCAGATTGCCGCCTTGCAGTTGAGCGTGTTCCAGAAAATATTCAAAATTATTCAGGCCAACCTGCTGCCATTTTTCGTTTTTAAAATATTTCCCCGCAGCATAGGTGAGCCAACCGGTATAAAGCCCGGCGTCCCCCCGGCGGGCTTTATATAATTCCAAGTTGCTGGAAAGAATCATTTCCACAGATCCGGTAGTGCCATCACCCAGAATCACACCGCTGTCAAAATGCCATTTTACGGCGTCCATAAGCGCCTGTTCTTCTTTTTCCCGCCAGCATTCCATAGGAATCACATCATCCGGCTTCATACGGGTCTCAAGAGGCGGATAGAAGGCTTCAAAGGCCTTTTCAAGCCCTTCTGCCGGGATATTCAGCACTTTGGAGAAAACCGCTGAAAACACCTTTTTCCACCGGCAATTGGGGCGCATCCCAACGGTATCAAAATTCGTCATAGATAGTAAGCAGGAATATACGCTGCCGCTTTGAATCAGCATGGGATCGGGCCGTACTACCTTGGCTGCAATCTGGGAGGTGCCGATATAATTTCCCTTGGCCAGCAAAACAAATTGCTCGTGCACATAGGGATCACGGAAATTCACCGCTGCAGGAATATATGCGGCGCCGGATGCCTGCAAAATTCTATCGCCCCCCAGTTTATACTGCAATCCCCGCTGCGCACAGAGATTTTCGTTGGAGATGTGGCAAATTTTCCCCGTGGTTTCATAACCGAAAACGGAGCACTGATAATAATTGAAGCAGTAATAGTTTTCTGCAAAAACTCTGAATCCCTTGCGTTTTCTTCCGGCCAATACCTCAATATCCTCAACGGACATCTGCTCTACCATTTCTTTTCCATCTTCATATTCTGGTAGCAGAATCATCCCGGCAAGGCTTTCATCCGCAATTGCTTTTGAAACGTCATTCATGGGCACGATGTTTCCACCGGACGCCAGCAGATATTCATAAAATTTCTTTGTTCCGCCGATCAATGCAATCTTATCCATGCTGCATCTCCTTTCATGGGTCAAGCATCCGTTTTAGCCTTTAAGCGCTGCTGCAAAATACTGGGTAATCGCCATGGCATTGGTGATCGCCTTGCCAATGACCACACCTCTCAGGCCCATTTGAATCCCTTTTTTCAGATCATGCGGCGTCCAGAATCTTCCTTCGCCGATGACCGGGCAAGTTACCCTGGGATCGGAAAGGATGCTTTGAATCAGCACAAAATCCGGCACATATTTTTCTTCCGGCCGATATGGCTGATCCGGCATGTAGCCGGAAAGGGTGGTGGATACCAGATCGGCTCCCCACTGTGCGGCTCTTGCCGCTTCCTCAGCGCAGCTGATATCCGCCATCACAGGCACATGCAATTCATTATGAATCCGCTCAATCGTCGTCTTCACATCCTCCCGGATATTGCTTTCACAAAAGGTGGCGTCAAGGGCGATGATATCTGCTCCCGCAGCCACTACTTGGGCGGCGCTTTCAAAGGTGGGGGTGATCACGGTGCGGCCTGTTTTATCCTTTTGCTTATTGATGCCGATAATGGGAATGGTGAGCAATTTCCGCATCGCGGTAATATCCTCCACCCCATTGGCACGGATGGCACTGGCGCCTCCGATTTCGGCTGCTTTGGCCAAATGAGCTAAAATATTGGAGTCACGAAGCGGATTTCCTTCCAGCGCCTGACAGGAAACAATCAACCCCTTTGGCAAATCAATCATTTTTTCTTTCCTCCATATGATGTGCAGATAGCATATATTCCACAGCCCCCTGAATCAAATCAATTTTCTCAATCCGATATACCGCATCCGGATATGATTGGATCAGCGCGTTAGCGAAGGCCTCTTCCCAAAGATTGCGCACATTGGTAAGCCCGCCAACTACCAGCACACTGGCATGTTCTTTTATGCCGGCTTTTTTCAGGCCGCGAACCGTTGTTTCAGCGATTGCGTTGCCTGCATCGCTAAAAATCTTCCGCGCCATCTTATCGCCGTCCTGTGCATATTGGGCCGCCACTCTGGCATAGGCAGCCGTCTTTGCCCGATCCAGGGGCACGCCGATGTACCCCCGCACAGCATCCCGCTCCGCCATCAAATGACCCCCCAAACTGGAGGGGCACAGCGGCGTTTTCCGTCCTGTTACCGCTTGGGCCAAAAGAGATAAGGGGGGCTCATCCTCCAAGGAGATCAGCGACCTGCGAATGGCCTCCAGGCCTATCCAGTATCCGCTGCCCATATCGCCGATATTGCTGCCCCAGCCATCGGTGATCATGCATCCTCTTGGGCCCCGGGTATTTACAATAACGCCCGTTCCCAGCAGCACCACGGCATTCGCATGATATTTTTTCCCCAGTTGATTGGCCAGCACGCCGGAGGATTCCCGGAATATATCCACCGGAATTTCGGGAAACATGCCTGCCAATTGCTTCCTCAGCTGATTTTCATTTTTGCCTCCAAGATTGGCCGCAATGCGCGTAATGCAGAGGCCCTTCGTGAGCTGCCTCACCTGTGCCATCAATTCGGGCAGCGGAGCCGATTCATCATCTACAGCCAAGCCAATCCCCGGGCAAAAGCAATCCTGAATGGGCATCCCTTCTTCATCGGTGATCATCAAATGGCTTTTGGAGCCTCCCGAATCAATTGCCAGCCAAGCATTCATTATGCTTCTCCTCTCAGCAGCATTGCCGCGGCATTTCGCACATTTCCACAGGCCCTTTCAAGGGCAGCCGCGGCCCTTTCCTTTTCGCATCCGGAAAGCTGCATGGTAAGAGCCAGCGCCAGAGAGCCTTCCGCTTCCATCAGCGCTTTTTCTGCCGTTTCAGCGCTAACACCGCAGCATTCTTCCACGATGCCAATCGCACGGGAAGCCAGCTTGCCATTGGTGCCCTGAATGTAGCACATATGATTTCCATAGGTGCGGCCCAGGCGGATCATCACACAGGTGCTGATCATATTCAGTATCATTTTGGCTGCCGTGCCCGCTTTCAGCCGGGTAGAGCCCGCCAGGGCTTCCGGGCCGGTAATACAGCTTACCACTACGTCTGCAACCTCCTCATCCGCAGGATTGGAGCAGATAAAGGCGGTGAATGCACCCTTCTCCCGGGCGGCATTCAGCCCGGAGAGCACGTAGGGGGTACGCCCGCTGGCAGCAATACCAATTACACAATCCTGCGGTCTGGCCCCCCATTCTTCTACGGCCTTTAAAGCGCTCTCCCTGGCGTCCTCCACCTTTTCCTGGGCCTTGAACACTGCCTCCTTTCCGCCAGCCATGGACACCTGAATCAAATCAGGCGATACGCCAAAGGTTGGAGGGCATTCGGCAGCATCCATATAGGCAAGGCGGGCGCTGGTGCCGGCGCCCATATAAAGGATTCTTCCGCCTTCAGCCATTCGCTTGGCGCAGGCATCCACAATTTGCGCGATCTTTGGAATCACCAGCCGCACCGCTGGTGCCACCTTGGCGTCTTCATCATTCAGAATACCAAGCAGCTGTTCGGTGGGCAAAAGGTCCATATCCTTGGAAGCCGGATTTGATTTTTCTGTTACAAGCCGATCCAGGTTCACTCTGCTCATTTTTCTTTCCTCCGTTTTTTATCTTATATAACCTTCCATATTTGCAATATTATCAGATACTCGGTTTACGCTGCTGATCGCGTCATCGGGGTTCAGATTCATCACCGCCAAAAACAGCGCATCAATCACCGCTATTTGGCTAGTCCGGGAAGTGATTGCTACCTTGTGCAGCGGGCTTTCCCGGGTATAGGTTTTCAGCACAAGATCACTGATTGCTCCCACGTGCTCTGCCGGATAGGTAGTAATCCCAATGACCGTGGCTCCCCGTTCCTTAGCAATGCGCTGCATTTCATATACTTCTTTGGTAAGCCCGGAATGGGAAACGGCAATCACCGTATCCTCTTTGGTGCAGTGGCTGGCTGCCACAATGGCAGCATGGGGATCAGCATAGCAAGCTGCCTGCTTTCCCACCCGGAGAAAGCGCAGCGTGGCATCCTGGCAAATCATTTGAGAGCTGCCCATGCCCACAAAGAGAATATGCCTGCTTTTATAAATTGCCAGAGCCGCCCGATTCAGCATTGCATAATCCATATGCTCCAGGGTGCACTGAATGGTTTCTGCGTTGGCCAATAGCACCCGACGCACTCTCTCTTCCAGATTGCCCCCTTCCTCGTGCAGATCCATCACATAGTCCACCCGCTCATTCATCCCCTGGGCCATGCGGATACAGAAGGAACGGTACCCGTCAAAGCCCAGCTTTTTGCAGAAGCGAATCACCGTGGCTACGCTCACCTGTGCCGCCTCGCTTAATTCCTGCACGCTCATGGATACCACATCATGTAGATGAGCAATGGCATAATCAGCAACGGCGCATTCCCCCTTGCTGAGTGCGTCATATTTTTCTGTAATCCATTCGATATTGTCCTGCACCTTGTTCCCCCTTTTTCTTTTCGAATCGTAACTTTTTTACAAATTATGTCGCATCCGTAATTATTTTACCTTTTCTCATAACATATGTCAACCTGCTTTTTTTCATTTTTCCTTTTCAACCCAATCTTTCAAAAAAATATCACAAAATGTTGTTTTAATGCTTTTCAATATACACATTGTGTGGTATAATAAATAATGTTGGCCTGAAAGGAGTGAATACTGTGATCGTTGGTTTGCAGAAAATGACGCTGCTGGATTTTCCTGGTAAAGTAGCCTGCACGGTATTCCTTCACGGCTGCAATATGCGCTGCCCTTTCTGCCACAACAGTGAGCTGATCGCCGGCCAGATGGATGAAGCGATGTCTCAGGAAGCCTTCGCCAAGTTTCTCAGTTCCCGCAAGGAGCTGCTGGATGGCGTATGTATAAGCGGCGGCGAACCCACCCTTTCCCCGATTTTGCCAGAGTTGCTTATGCAAATCAAATCCTTGGGCTTTTCCGCCAAGTTGGATACCAATGGTACACAGCCGAAGGTGATTCAAAAGCTGGTATCTCAAGGATTGGTGGATTATATCGCCATGGATATCAAAAATGGCCCCTCCCGCTATGCCCAAACTGTTGGGCTCTCCTCCCTCGATCTTTCTCCCATAGAAGAAAGCATACAATATCTTGTGGATGGCCATACGGCATATGAGTTTCGCACCACATTGGTGCAGCCATTCCACGATGAAGCCTCCATCATCGAGATGGGCCAGTGGCTTTCTTCTCTCGTGCCCGGTAAAAAGCCCGAAAAGCTTTATCTGCAAAGCTTTGTAGACCGGGATACCGTCCTGTTTTCCGGGCTATGTGCCCCTGATCCCCACCAGATCGAGCGTTATGCCTTGCTCCTTGCCCCTTATGCCGGGGTCGTTTCAGTTAGAGGCTTCTAAATACAATATATTGTGTTTGCAAAAATTTTTACCACAAAATATATTGACAACGCAGTATTTGTCATATATAATACGGATGCTGTTAAATCTACCGGACGCGCAGATGACAGCGTCCGTATTTTATTCTTGCGGAGGTATACCCGATGTATCAGGTGGTAAAACGCGATGGAACGACCGTGGACTTTGAAATCTCCAAGATCAGCTCTGCCATGATCAAGGCCTTTGACGCCCTTGGCAAGCAGTATCACCCCAGCGTAATCAATCTGCTGGCCCTCCAGGTGAGCGCCGATTTTGAATCCAAAATCAAAGATGGCCAAATCGCTGTGGAAGATATTCAGGACAGCGTAGAAAAAGTGCTCTCCGATTCCGGCTATACCGATGTGGCCAAGGCGTATATCCTCTACCGCAAGCAGCGGGAAAAGGTGCGCAATATTAATTCTGCCCTTCTCAATTACAAGGATCTGGTAGATAATTATCTCAAGATCAACGACTGGCGCGTAAAGGAAAATTCCACCGTCACCTACAGCGTAGGCGGCCTGATCCTTTCCAACTCCGGCGCCATCACTGCCAACTACTGGCTCAGCGAAATTTATGATCCAGAAGTAGCCGAAGCCCACCGCAGCGCCGCCCTTCACCTTCACGATCTTTCCATGCTCACCGGCTACTGCGCCGGCTGGAGCTTAAAGCAGCTGATTCAGGAAGGCCTGGGCGGCGTGCCCGGGAAGATCACCTCTTCCCCCGCCAGCCATCTTTCCACCCTGTGCAATCAGATGGTAAATTTCCTTGGCATCATGCAGAATGAATGGGCCGGAGCCCAGGCGTTCTCTTCCTTTGATACCTATCTTGCTCCCTTTGTAAAGGTGGATAACCTCTCTCAGAAGGAAGTAAAGCAGTGCATCCAGTCCTTCGTTTATGGCGTGAACACCCCCTCCCGCTGGGGTACCCAGGCGCCCTTCTCCAATATCACCCTGGATTGGACCGTGCCCAACGATCTGAAAGATCAGCCTGCCATCGTTGGTGGCAAGGAAATGGATTTCACCTACGGCGATTGCAAAAAGGAAATGGATATGGTGAACAAGGCCTTCATCGAAATTATGATCGAGGGTGACGCCAACGGCCGCGGCTTCCAGTATCCTATTCCCACCTACTCCATCACCCGCGATTTTGATTGGAGCGAAACTGAAAATAATAAGCTCCTCTTTGAAATGACCGCCAAGTACGGCACCCCCTACTTCTCTAACTACATCAACTCCGATATGGAGCCCTCCGATGTGCGCTCCATGTGCTGCCGTCTGCGTCTGGATCTGCGTGAGCTGCGCAAAAAGTCCGGCGGCTTCTTCGGCTCCGGTGAATCCACTGGTTCCATCGGCGTTGTTACCATCAACCTTCCCCGTATCGCCTATCTCGCCGCTGATGAAAACGATTTCTATAAGCGGCTGGATAAACTGATGGATATCGCCGCCCGCAGCCTGAAAACCAAGCGCCAGGTAATCACCCAGCTCCTTGATAACGGCCTCTATCCTTATACCAAGCGCTATCTTGGCACCTTCACCAACCACTTCTCCACCATCGGCCTGATTGGCATGAATGAAGTGGGCCTCAACGCCAAGTGGCTCAAGGCCGATCTTACCAATGAAAAGACCCAGAAATTTGCCAAAGAAGTGCTGGATCATATGCGGGAGCGCCTTTCTGATTATCAGGAAGCCTATGGCGATCTGTATAACCTGGAAGCTACCCCGGCCGAATCCACCACCTATCGCTTTGCCAAGCACGATAAGGCGCAGTACCCCGACATCATCACGGCCAACGAGAACGGCACTCCCTACTACACCAATTCCTCCCATCTTCCTGTGGGCTATACTGAGGATATCTTCTCTGCCCTGGAAGTGCAGGATGAATTGCAGACCCGCTACACCTCCGGCACCGTATTCCACGCATTCCTTGGCGAAAAGCTGCCCGATTGGAAAGCCGCCGCCGATCTGGTGCGCAAGATTGCCGAAAACTTTAAGCTGCCCTACTACACCATGAGCCCCACCTATTCCGTCTGCGCCGATCACGGCTATCTGGTAGGCGAGCAGCACGCTTGCCCCACCTGCGGCAAAAAAACCGAAGTGTACAGCCGCATTACCGGCTATTATCGCCCTGTACAGAACTGGAACGATGGCAAGAGCCAGGAATTCAAAGATCGCAAGGTATATAATGTGGGCGCTTCCACCCTCAAAAGCACCGTTTCCGCCCAGGCACCTACTCAGGAAGAAAAATGCGCCTGTGAAGCCCCCAAGGCCGAAATCCGTCAGGGCGCCAAGGCAATCCTTTTCTCCCGGGTCACCTGCCCCAACTGCCGGGTAGCCGAAAATCTGCTGGGCAAAGCTGGAGTAGCTTATGAAAAGCTGATTGCGGATGATCATGTGGACCTTTGCAAGCAGTACGGCGTAAAGGGCGCTCCCACTTTGGTAATCGCCGATGAAGAAAACCATGTGAACTACTATGGCGTGCCTGAAATCAAAAAATATCTGGCCAGCCTGTAATATTACCAAAATTCACCCTTCAGCCGGGCAATCTGCCCGGCTGATTTCCAGTAAAAGAATGCGAGGATGCTTTCATGCATGATATGATGATTGTGGGCGGCGGCCCTGCCGGCCTCACTGCGGCGATTTATGCCCTGCGCGCCGGAAAAAGCGTGCTGGTGATTGAAAAGAACGGCTTTGGCGGCCAGATCGCCTTTTCCCCCAAGGTGGAAAACATCCCCGGAATCCAGCAAATCAGCGGTGCACAATTTGCTGAAGCGCTTACGGAACAGGCCATGAATCTGGGCGCTGATGTGGAAATGGAAAAGGTGATTCGGATCGAGAAAGACGGCGATCTTTTCAAAGCGTATACGGAGGAAGAAAGCGTATTTGAGGGAAAAGCGGTCATTCTCGCCTTGGGCGTGAGGCATCGTATGCTAAATCTCGAAGGAGAGGAAGCCCTGATTGGCAACGGCCTTTCCTTCTGTGCAGTTTGCGATGGCGCCTTCTATGCCAATCAGGAAGTAGCCATGGTGGGCGGCGGCAATTCAGCCCTGCAGGAAGCGCTGCTGCTAAGCGAAATATGCAGCAAGGTCACGGTCGTGCAGAATCTTTCTGATTTCACCGGCGAAAAAAAGCTGGCTCAGGCGCTGATGGAAAAAGAAAACGTCAAAGTCCATTTCAATACCGTTGTAACTGGCTATCAGGAAAAAAACGGAGCGCTTTGCGGCCTGGAGCTGCGTAATACGCTTACGAATGAAGCAATCTCCCTTTCGGTTGACGGCGCATTTCTGGCCGTGGGCCTGGTTCCTGAAAATGAGCCCTTTGCCGCCCATGCCGATTTAAATCAGTGGGGCTACTTTGCCACAGGCGAAGATTGCACCACCAAAACCCCCGGCCTCTTTGCAGCCGGTGATTGCCGCAGCAAAAACATTCGCCAGGTGGTTACCGCTGCTTCCGATGGCGCCATTGCCGCCATGGCGGCCTGCCGTTATCTGGATAAATAATCGCATGAAATCAAACAGCGGAGCTTTATGGGAAGCCCCGCTGTTTTTTGATATAAGTGTTGAATGGTTTAGATTATTTTAGTGGGTCAAAAGCAGCATCGCCACACAATAAATTCTGTCCGGACCGATGTTCCCCGCTCTTTCAGCTTAAAAAACTTTTCCATCGTCCATCCCCTCTTTTCAGTTCATATGAAAATCATATCATATTTCCCATAAATTTCTACTATTTTCTCCACAAGCAAGCGATCGCTTTTACAAAAAAAGCAGCTTGAAGCCCTCTTCTTCAAGCTGCATAAAATGATTCAAGAAAAATTAATCTTCAAGTGGCGGGAAGCCGATCTCATCGCGGAAATAGCCTCTCGTGTTTGCCCATCGGCCCGCTTGATCCAGGATGCCAACGCGCACATAGCGCGCCCGGGCATCGATCTTGATATCAGCCGAAGTCAATACTTCCCCTTCAGCAGCGTGAACAAACCCAGGCTTCTTGCTGCCAAAGTAGGCGAATATATGCGATACATCGGAACATTCGATATGAAGCCGATCCCCTTCCACAGAAATTTCTTTGATGGTGGGGCCCATGGACGCATACATTTCTCCTGCGTCCATGGCATCAATCACGCTGGCATAGGTAAATTCCTTTGGCATAATCATCGTGAACGCGCCAAACGAATCGCATTCCGTGCTTCCTTCCGGATAACGGTTGTGGTTATCATCAGCGGCATGGCAGAATACACGCTTTCCCGCAAGCAGCATCTTATCGTAAAGCGGCGTAGAATTTTCAAGATAGTTTACTAGATAACTGCTATAGTTGTATATTTCAAGGCTGAAAATACCATCGTAGGAGAGAATATCCTTTTCATCCTCCATCGACCAATAGGGGTGGTTATAAGCAACGAGATAACCATGCTCCTTTGCCGTGCGGATAAACTCATTGATGTACTCCCTGGTAAACTCGCGGGGGCGCTCCGAGCCAACACGAACAAGTGTGTCCAGCGCCCCATCACGCTTGGCATAGCGGGCGTAACACTCGTTGTAGCAAATCAGCTTCACGTTTTCAGGGTTCCGTGCAAAGAGGTTGAGATGTACTTCTTTGGCATACGCATTGTATTTTCCCTCAGGATTAGGACGTATATAGTTTTCATAGCCGGTAATCATAATGAAATCATCATCTGCAAGGCTTTGATGCTCCGCCGGGCGCTCGTGATCGGTAATCGCGAGAATGCCGTAGCCATGCGCCTTGTACATTTCCTTTAATTCCTCCGGGGTTTTGTTCCCGTCTGAAAGCGTGCTGTGGCAGTGAAGATTGGCCTTGTATTGCTGCTTCCCGGGATGAATCAGATAAATCATTGTTTTTCCTCCGTGAATATGCTTGATTTTATCTCATGAAATACTTTCGACGCGCATATGGGCATTTCCTTGTGTATAAATCATTTTTTGTACGCCTTTCGCTACAGCCCGTGCACTTCACCGCACTGTTCCTTGACGTTTTTTCCATATATATCACGGAAGATAACGCTGCCTTTTTGCCTCATGTTGAAAGTATTTTTGCAATTCCCGAGAAACGCCCGGTTTATTATCACGTTATTTAGCGTGTAGTTATCCTCGTTGAAATCAAAATCAAATGCGGTTGCGTAGTCGTTGTCGACGTTGTTATAGAAGATATTCTCAAAAACAACGTTTTCAATGTCGGCGCCGTATTTCTGCTTAACTCTGCCCGATTTTGTGGTTACGATATAGTCAACGCCATTGTCTGCGTGGATATTTCCGAAATATGAGTCCTTGAGGCTGACGTTGATCATGATAGCCACTCCTCCGCGTGAATAGAGATTTGTGGCGGTTATGCCGTAAACCTCGCCGAGCACATTGGCGCGATTTCTGTAAAATCCGTGCTGACCTATTCTTATCATAGCATAAGGATGGTTGCCGCGGCGCACACGTCTTATGTCCATATCAATTGACGCCTTGGGGTATTCGGGATAGCATTTTCCTGCCTCGGTCGCACCGTTGTCAACGTCGTGAACGTTGTCTATCGTTACGTTATATAGCTTTCGTCCGTCAGTTGCCCTCATAGCGATAATGGCACAATCGACCGAGGTGCCGATTATATTTCTGATAGTTACGTCGTGAATATCAGGAGAGAGCTCCGGAACATCAAAATGGAAACCCTTCTGTGTGTCAGAGTCAAACACGCCCGCGCCTATAGCGCTCAGCGCGATGAGATCATCGCCCGACTGTCCCGTGATGTTTTCAATGATTATATCGTGACAACCGTTGCGGAGGTCAATTCCGTCAAGATTCGGATTCTCGGCTTCACAGTAAAAATGGAGGTTTGACAGCCTGCCGTATTCTGAAAATATCAGATTGATAGCCCAAAATCGCTGATGCTCAAATGAGATACCCTCTATAACGAAATCTCTGACGTTCAAAAGCAGGATCATATTGTTGACCGACATGTGCTTTCCACCCTCACGATGGTATCCATTCTCTGTGATCCCGTTGTGAATACCGCCATCAATGACCGCGTTTCCCTTGCCAATGATACGGATGCCGTGAAGCTGATTTGATATCTTTTGCGCGTCCTCTGTGATAAGGTAGCTTCTGAACACATTGTCAAAAATGCCGTCCGCCTGACGCAGCAGGCAGTTATCCAGAACGATTTCGATCCCCGAGCACAGTATGATCGCTTTTTCAATATCCCAAATGCATTTGCCGGTCCTCGCGTTTAATTGCGGGATCACAACTCTGCCAATCCCTTCTCTTGCGGCATAATCGACCGCATTCTGAATAGATTCGCTGTCACTTTGACCGATGATTTCCACGTCATTGGGAGTTATAAATGTTTTCATTGCATTCTCCTTTAATATGGTTATAACAAGCTATCTTAAACAAGTGGCTTGAAATAAGAATTCCAAGCCATTTGTAAGCCTTATTCAATTATTCCCACTCGTTGCAGGGATTTACACCTTAAACAATTTTGTTTAGAAGATATTGCGCCTGCTGTTCTGATTATTTTGATTGCCCATATTATTATAGCTGTACGATGGATGCTTATCAAAATCTTATCAGCGGTGATAAACGGTCAAAGATCACACAAGGTAATTGTTCCGGATGGCTGTTAC
>SVGW01000043.1 GCA_015056125.1 Clostridiales bacterium
TATAGGAAGCGGAATACTTCCGCTCCTCGCCGCCGCACATGTCGCCGGCTGCGGATTTCAGTCGAAGGGCAGCGGCCCTTCGACGCATCCCAGGGGTTTTTTGACAGTCTGAAGCGGCCGCAAGGCCGTTTTTTGTTGGGGTGGCAACACTTCACACAGAATTGTTTTTATGCTATAATCAAGGGTAGAAAACAGCAGCCGCAAGGCTGAGCAGAAAGAAGGATGCTTGATGCAGCCCATTCATCCCCTGGATTGGAAAAAGGACATGCCTGAATTTAAAGAAAAAACCCGCTCCTTTTACGCCGGTGAAATGGAAAAGGCCGCCTACAAGGGATTTTCCGGCTTATACGGCAGCTATGCCCAGAAGGACGGTAAAAGCAGCATGCTGCGCCTAAGGATGACCGCTGGCCGGGTGACCCAAGAAAAGCTTTCCTTTGTAGCGAATGCGCTGGAAAAATACCCTGTGCCCCGGCTGCATTTCACCACCTGCCAATCCATTCAATTCCATGATCTGGACGGGGAAACCACTTGCGCCGTGATGGAAGAAGCGCTGGATGCCGGGATCGTGACCATGGGCGGCGGCGGCGATTTTCCCCGGAATGTGATGTGCTCTCCCCTTTCCGGTGTGGAAAAGGAGGAATACTTTGACGTGACCCCCTGGGCGGAGGCGGCAGCGGAATATCTGATGCACTTTATCAAGGCGGAAAAAATGCCAAGGAAGCTGAAAGTGGGCTTTTCCAATTCCCCTGCCAATCTCACCCACGCCACCTTCCGGGACCTGGGCTTTGCCGCCCGGACGGACGGAAATTTTGACGTATACAGCGCCGGCGGCCTGGGCAACAATCCCATGCTGGGGGTGAAGGTGGCAGAAAAGGTGGCCCCTGAAAAGATCGGCTATTACATCAAGGCCATGTGGCTCACCTTCCGGGCCTATGGCAATTTTGAAAACCGGGGCAAGGCCCGCACCCGCTATATGCAGGAAACATTGGGCGGCGCTGAAAACTACAAAAAGGCATATCTGGAAAAGCTGGAGGAAGTGATGGCTTCCGGGGAAAACCTGGATTTTGCCATTTCTGCGCCCGTTCCCGCCAAATGCGGAAATGGGGAAAGCATCGATCATCCCCGGGCCATCGCGCAAAAGCAGAAGGGGCTGTATGCCGTTTCCTGGCATCCCCTGGGGGGACAGCCCTCCAAGGAAAGCTTTATCAAAGTAGCCAGGGCCGTGGTGGATATTCCCGGGGCCGAAATGCGCCTCGCTCCCGACCAGGGCGCCTACATCGTGAACCTGAATGCCAAGGAAGCGAAAGACATCCTGGCGCTTACCGAAGACGGAGCGCAGACGGTATTTGAAACCTCCGTCAGCTGCATCGGCGGAGCCACTTGCCAGGTGGGCATCCGGGATTCTCAGGGGCTTTTGAAAAAGTGTATGAAAGCAGTGCGGGAAGCAAAGATCCCAGATGGCGCGCTGCCTAAAATGTATATTTCTGGCTGTCCCTCCTCCTGCGGCACCCATCAGGCTGGCATCATGGGCTTTCGGGGCGGCACCAAAGCCGTGGACGGCAAACCGCAGAGCGCTTTCACGCTCTTTGCAGACGGCGTGGAAAAGCAAGGCGCGGAGCAATTGGCCCATGAAGTGGGCGCTATGCTGGAGGAGGATATTCCTGCCTTCCTGGTGAAGCTTGGAAAGGCTGTGACAGAGAGCGGGATGGATTTTTCCGCCTGGCGCAAAGAAAAACCCCAGGCGCTTCAAGAAATCGCCGCACCCTATCTGAAATAAAAATGATGAAAAGAATGATTTTGCTATTATGCCTCCTGCTGCTTCTCCCCTTGGCCATCGCCCGGGGAGAAGCTTTCACATTTACCGATGCATTGCAGCGGAAAGTGATACTTAAAAAAGCGCCGGAACGAGTGGTAGCCTTTTTAGGCTCCTTTGGGGAAAGCTGGATATTGGCCGGGGGCGACTTGGTGGGGGTGACGGAGGATGCCATTTCAGAACGAGGGCTGGCATTGGACGGCAGCGTGCAATTGATTGGCACCACCAAAAAGCCCAATCTGGAATGGACGGTGGCCCTCTCCCCCGATCTGGTGCTGCTCTCCGCCGATCTGGACGCCCATCTTTCCCTGCGCCCGGTAATGGATGCAGCCGGTATTCCCTATGCTTTTTTCTCGGTGAACACCTGGCAGGAATACATGGACATGATGGAAATCCTGTGTCAGCTCACCGGGCGAAGGGATTTATATGCGTTACAAAAGACGCAGGTGGAAGCGCCCATTGAAGGCCTGCTTCAGAGCGCCAGGACGCACCCCCTTTACGGAAAGCAGACGGTGCTTTTGCTCCGGACCTATTCCACGGGGGTGAAAGCCAAAGGATCGGATAATCTGGCTGGGGCCATATTGCGGGATATGGGCCTTGTGAATATCGCAGACAGCCAGGAAACCCTGCTGGAAAACCTGACGATGGAAGCGATCCTCGCCTTGAACCCTGATTACATTATGATCACCACCATGGGAAGCCAGGTAGAAGCGGCCATGAAGGCCCTGGACAGGGAATTTGCCCAAAACCCTGCCTGGCAGGCGCTGGACGCCGTGAAAAACAACCGGGTGATCCATCTGGACCGGACGCTTTTTCACCTTAAGCCCAATGCCCGGTGGGCCGAAAGCTATCAGATCATAGGAGATGTGCTCTATGCGCCGTAAGCCCTGGCTGATTTTAGGAATGCTTGCGGCGCTGCTGCCGCCAATCGCCTTACTAAGCCTTTCTCTGGGAGCCAGCTTTCTTCCCCTGGGGGATCTTTGGCGCGCCGTTTTTCAAGGGGATGTTGCTTCCCCAGCCTATGTGATCCTTTTGCACATTCGTCTGCCCAGGCTGCTGGGGGCGTTGATGAGCGGCATATGCCTTGCAGGGGCGGGATATATTTTGCAAAAAATTCTCAACAATCCCTTGGCCGCCCCCAGCGTGATTGGCGTGAACAGCGGGGCAGGGCTATTGGCATTATGCGCCATGCTCTTTTTACCAGGAAGCCCTTCCGCCGTGCCGGCCGGGGCCTTTTTGGGGGCGCTGCTGGCAGCCCTTATGGTATATCTGATTTCCACCCTGGCTGGAAGCAGCAAAGCATCCATCATTCTTTCCGGAGTGGCGCTCTCCGCCCTGCTTAACGCATGCATGGACGCTCTGGTGACATTTTTCCCGGATGCTGCGCTGAGCCGCTCTTCCTTTTCCATTGGCGGCTTTGAAAGCCTTTCCCTCCCCCAACTTGGCACGGTGCTGCCCTTTATGGGGGCCGGGCTCTTTCTTGCCTTCTTTTTTTCCAGGGAGCTTTCCATCCTTTCCATGGGCGATGAAAGCGCCAGAAGCGTGGGGCTGCGGCCGGGGCCATATCGGCTGGTTTTCCTGGGTGCGGCGGCACTGCTCAGCGCATCTGCCGTAAGCCTGAGCGGGCTGATTGGCTTTGTGGGGCTGATTGCGCCCCATATAGCCCGCTTGCTCCTTCCCCGGCAGCCTTCTTTCCATCTTCCCCTTTCCCTTTTATGCGGGGGGCTCTTATGCGCGGTATGCGATCTCATGGCCCGGCTGCTCTTTGCACCCTATGAATTGCCGGTAAGCATTCTCCTGGCCTTCCTGGGCGCACCCTTTTTCCTTTCCCTGCTCTTTCATCAGAAAAGGAGGGAAGCGGCATGATCACCCTTCGCAATCTATCTGCCGGTTACGGCAAAAAAGCGGTGCTTAAAGATATCAGTGCTGCCTTTACCCCCGGAAAAATCACCGGCATCATCGGCCCCAACGGCAGCGGAAAATCCACCCTGCTCAAAACCATTCTGGGATTCATTCCCCCATCCCAAGGGCAAATTCTGATAGACGGCAGGGATCTTCATTCCTTCTCCGCCAAAGAAAGAGCACGCCGTATGGCCTTTTTGCCCCAGCAGCGGATTATTCCCGAAATGACGGTGGAAGAATTGGCCGCCCACGGGCGCTATGCGCATTTGGGCGCCCAACGCATTCTATCAAAGCGGGATCATCAAGCCATCGATCAGGCGCTTTGGCTTTCAGGCGCCGAAAGCTATCGCCATGAATTAATCTCCCGGCTTTCCGGCGGGCAGCAGCAGCGGGCCTACCTGAGCCAGCTGCTTTCCCAGGATGCGCCTCATCTGTTGCTGGATGAGCCCATTAATCATCTGGATCCTTCCGGGCAGCTGGAATGGATGGAACTGCTGAAAAAATTGGCCCATGACGGACGAAGCATTGTGATCGTGCTCCACGATCTGCCATTGGCAATGCAATACTGCCATGAGCTAACTGTGCTTGAAAAGGGCGAATTAAAAGCCAAAGGCGCCCCCCCAACCCTGCTGGAAAAGGACATTCCACAGCAAGTATTCAAGGTGCGCCTTCTGCCCGGGCCGGATGGGTGCTATGCCGTTACCCGCTTATAAAATTACCATTCGGCTACGCAGCCGTCCTCATCCCGCCAGATGGGATTATGCCAATGATGGCCCTCCAGGGCCATTTTTTTTACGTATTCCTCGTCCACTTCTACTCCCAGGCCAGGGCCGGTGAGCAGGGCTGCATGGCCATTTTGATAATGGAAAATTTCCGGATTTTTCAGATAATTCAGCAGATCATAGCCTTCATTGTAATGGATATTGGCGCTCTGCTCCTGGATAAAGGCATTGGGCGTGCAAAAATCCACCTGGAGGCAGGCGGCCAGGGCGATGGGGCCCAGGGGACAGTGGGGCGCCACAGCCACGTCAAAAGCCTCCGCCATGGCGGCGATCTTCCGGGTTTCCAGGATGCCGCCCGCGTGGCTCACATCGGGCTGGATAATATCCACCCCACCCCGGGTAAGCATATTTTTAAAGCCCCAGCGGGTGAAATTCCTCTCACCGGTAGCGATGGGAATCTGGCTGGTGCGGGAAAGCTCGATAAACAATTCTTCATTTTCGCACAGCACCGGCTCTTCCACAAACATCAACCGATAGGGCTCCAATTCATGCATCAGCTGCTTGGCCATGGTCTTATGCACCCGGCCGTGGAAATCCACCGCAATGCCAAGCTTCATGCCAAAGGCCTCCCGCAGGGCGGCTACCCGCTCCACAGCGGCATCCAATTTATCATGGGTATCGATCCATTTTAGCTCGTCGGTGCCGTTCATTTTGACGGCGGTATAGCCCTGCTCCAACGCTTCCTTGGCGTGATTCACCACATCCCTTGGATGATCCCCGCCAATCCAGCGATAGACCTGAATTTTATCCCGCACCTTGCCGCCCAGAAATTCATACACGGGCAGCCCCTGAAACTTGCCCTTGATATCCCACAGGGCCTGCTCAATACCGGAAAGGGCGCTGGTGAGCACCGGGCCACCCCGATAAAAACCGCCCCGATAGAGCATCTGAAATACATCTTCAATTTCACCGGCATTCTTGCCTTTGATTTGCTCGCCCAATTCCTTTACGCAGGCCGCCACCGTATCGGCCTTGCCCTCCACCACCGGCTCACCCCAGCCCACGATACCGGATTCTGTGGTGATTTTCAAAAACAGCCACCGCGGCGGCACCTGAAATAATTCCAAACTGCGTATTTTCATAGCATGATGCTCCTTTTAACTCCCGAAAGGGCTTTTTTCCATTATATCGGAAATGCCTTATTTTTTCAAGCGGACATCGCATATCCTTTTCTTTTGCGGTCATACTGAAAAGGAAGAAAAAACAAGGAGGCATGCGGATGAATCCCTTTCAATTGACCCCTGAAAAGCTGACGGATCAGTTTATGGACTGGCAGAGCCTTTATTCCGGCTCCTACGACAAGATGGCCATCGATCCCTACACCCGGGTGCGGGTGATCCTGATGAACGGCACGGAATTTGAATCCTGCTGGTATTCCCATCAGTTTCATCGTCATGAGAGCAACAATGATTTACGGCGGGAGCTGGCCGTGCTTCGCCGGCAGGAGCAGCAGCAGCAAAAGAAAATCGCCTGCTTAAAGCCCCTGGATGAAACCATGCTGGAGCACACCATCGGCTATGAGCAATTGGCCGTGGATCTGACCGCCATGCTGGCCCAGCGGGTAACATGCGCCCATGTAAAATCCGCATTGGATTTTGCCCTGCTGGAGGATTTTGACCACCTGTATCGCTACGCCGATCTATTGGAAATGGAGCACGGGGTATATGCGGAAAAGCTGGTGGGCAGCTACACCGAAATCATGCCCGGCCGTCCCACCATTTCCGAGCACCGCGCCCCCTTTGACGCCCTGTGTCAGCCTGGGAAAAAGGACGCCGCCCTCTTTGACAAAATGGCCGTGCAGATTATCACCGCCGCCGAGCAGCAGACCATGAACTATTACATGAATATCTGCGGGCTTTACACCTCCGATCTGGGCCGTCGCCTCTATCAGGAAATCGGCCAGATCGAAGAGCAGCATGTGACCCAGTACGGAAGCCTCATGGATCCCAATTGTACCTGGCTGGAAGGGCTGCTGATGCACCAGTATGTGGAAGCATATCTGTATTACTCCTGCATGGAGGATGAAACGGATCCCTTGATCAAAAAGGTGTGGGAGCGCTTCTTCCAGATGGAAGTGGCCCATCTTCACAAGGCGGCCCAGCTGCTGAAAACTTATGAGAAGAAGGATTGGCAGCAGGTGATTCCGAATGGCGAATTTCCCGCGCCCCTCCATTTCCAATCCAATATCGCCTATGTGCGCTCTGCCTTGAATATGGTGGATTTTACCGCTGAAAAGGAAATCTTTAAGCCTGTGCATATGCTGCCCAGGGACTATGATTTTTTCCACTATCAGCAGGCCGTGAACCAGAATGTGCGCGATGTGCCCAGCCACCTGGTCATTGATCAGAGCATCCTAAAAAACGGCCGGGATTACCGGGCGGAAACCGCCCCCAATCCCATCCCGGCCCTGCAGAACCGGGCCATGGATAATACCACCCTTGGACGGATGTATCAATAATTCCCGAACAGGCAATTGACAACGCCTCCGCTTCCCACTACAATCAAATGGAGTGGGAAGGAGGCGTTTTTTGATTGAACGAGGATTTGCTCAGGCGGCTTTCCGCCCTGACGGAGGAAGAAGAGAGGCTGCTGGGCGGCGCCCCCTTGGACAAACAAGCCTATTCCACCGATCCATCCTTTCTGGTGCAAAGCGCCAAAATGATCCCCCAGGGCCAGGCCATTACATTGCGCCCCCACACGCGCTTTACCCCCTTTCCCCTGCACCGCCATGATTTTGTGGAAATTTTGTATATGCTGAAAGGAAAAACCCTGCACACCATGGAGGATGGGGCGCACATCACATTGCAGGCGGGGGAAATATTGATGATGAACTGCCACACCGCCCATGCCATTGCCACCTGCGGCAGAGAGGACGTGGCGGTAAACCTGATCGTGCAGCCATCCTTTTTTGATTTTGCCCTGGAAACCATCGGCAGCGGCAGCACCCTGGGCCGCTTTTTAATCGACGCCCTTCGAGCCGGAGAAAAAGAGGTGCCTTACCTGTATTTCAAGGTGGCAGAGGTGCAGCCCATTCAGAGCCTGATGGAAAGCCTGCTTTTTTCCCTGCTGGATAAGCCAAACGGCGGACAACTATTGCATAAAACGGCCATGACCCTGCTTTTTTTACATTTAACCAGCAACGCAGAGCGCATGACCCTTTCCACCCTGCACAAAGGAAATGCCCTGGCGGTGAAATTGCTGCGGGAAATCCACCGCAATTACCAGACCCTGTGCTTATCCGATTTTGCCAAAGCCCACGGGGTATCCCCGGCCTATCTGAGCAAGGCGGCCCGGACGGCAACGGGAAAAAGCTGCACGGAGTTGTTGCAGGCCAGACGGCTGAAAAAAGCAAAGGATCTATTGGAAAATACGAACCTGAGCGTGCTGGAAATCTGCGCGGCGGTGGGCTATTCCAACAGCAGCTATTTCTACCGGCTTTTTGAAAAGGAAGAGGGCGTATCCCCCACCGCCTACCGGCGATCCTTCCAGGTTAAATCAGGACGCAGATAAAAGCAAGTGGCGACCTTTTCCTTTTTCCCAAAACGGCGCTACAATAAGATGAGGACAATCAAGTGACCCCATCACTTCTCAAGATATTTACAAGGAGGAAAGAAAAATGACGACAGCTTATGAAATGGCCAAGGCCAAATACGCCGCCCTTGGCGTGGACGTGGACAAGGCCATGGAGGCCCTGAGAAAAGCCCCTGTGAGCCTGCATTGCTGGCAGGGTGATGACGTGCGCGGCTTTGATACCGACCCCTCCAAGCCCCTTACCGGCGGCATCCAGACCACCGGCAACTATCCTGGCCGCGCCCGCACGCCGGAAGAACTGATGGCCGATTTGGATATGGTGCTCAAGCTCTGCCCCGGCACGGCGAAGATGAACCTGCACGCCAGCTATGCCATCTTTGATAAAGAAAGCGGCTGGGCGGACCGGGATCAATTGGAACCCAAGCACTTTAAAAAATGGGTGGATTTCTGCAAGGAGCGGGGCCTGGGCTGCGATTTTAACCCCACCTTTTTCTCCCATCCCAAGTGTGATCCCCTCACCCTTTCCTCCCCCAATGAAGAAACCCGCCGCTTCTGGATCAACCACGGAAAGGCTTGCATCCGCATCAGCCAGTACCTGGCGGAAGAGTTGGGCCAGCCCTGCATCATGAATATCTGGACCGGCGATGGCTTTAAGGATATCCCCGCCGACCGCATGGGCCCCCGGGTGCGCTACAAGGAAGCCATGGATGAAATCCTCTCCGAGCCCTTTGATTTTGATAAGGTGAAGCCCTGCGTGGAATCCAAGGTATTTGGCATCGGCGTGGAGGCCTATACTGCGGGCAGCGCGGAATATGCCCTGGCCTATGCCGCTTTGAACCCGGGCAAATGCATCCCCCTGATGGACAATGGCCACTATCATCCCACGGAAGTGGTATCCGATAAGATTCCTGCCTTGTTGGCTTTCTTCCCTGAATTGGCCCTCCACATCACCCGTCCCATCCGCTGGGACAGCGACCATGTGGTGCTGCTGGATGATGAAACCAAGGAAATCTGCAAGGAAATCGTGCGCTGCGGCGGTCTGAACGGCCGGGTACATATGGCGCTGGACTATTTTGACGCTTCCATCAACCGAGTATCCGCTTGGGTAACGGGCTTCCGCAATGTGCAAAAAGCGCTGCTCATGGCGCTGCTTACCCCCCACGAAGAATTGACCCGCCTCCAGGATACCCAGCAATTTACCGAGCTGATGGTGCGCCAGGAAGAAATGAAGATCATGCCCTTCGGGGAAATCTGGGATGAATACTGCCGCCGCTGCGGCGCGCCTGTGGATGGCGAATGGTTCCCCCAGGTGCAGCAGTATGAAAAAGAAGTACAGATGAAGAGAGGATAATGACTATGAGCATGACGGATCTTTCTATTATGAAGCGCTACATGCGCGTGTGTGAGGATGGCTGGCTTCAAGGCTGGCATGAACGCAACGGCGGCAATTTGACCTACCGCCTCACCGACGATGAAGTGACCCAGATGCGCCCCTTCTTTGATGAAACGCCCCGTCCCTGGGTGAACATGGGCGTAACGGGTAAAAACCTGGCCGGCGAATACTTTATCTCCACCGGCAGCGGCAAATATTTCCGCAATGTGGTATTGGATCCCGCCGACAGCCTGTGCGTGGTAGAAATCAACGAAGCGGGCGACAGCTACCGCATCGTATGGGGCCTGGTGAACGGCGGCCGCCCCACCAGCGAATTCCCCTCCCATTTCATGAATCATTCCGTGCGCGTGGCGGCTACGGGCGGCGCTTGCCGGGTGATCTATCATGCCCATCCTGCCAATATCATCGCCATGACCTATGTGCTGCCCCTTACCGATAAGGCCATCACCCGGGCCCTGTGGCAGAGCGCCACAGAATGCCCTGTGGTATTCCCCGGCGGCGTGGGCGTGGTGCCCTGGATGGTGCCCGGCGGCGCGGATATCGCCATGGCCACCTGCGAAAAAATGAAGGAATTTGATGCTGCTGTATGGGCGCATCATGGCCTCTTTGCTTCCGGCCCCGACTTTGACACCACCTTCGGCCTGATGCACACCATCGAAAAGGCCGCCCAGATTTGGGTGCTGCAAAAGTCCACCGGCCTGCCCGAATTGCAGACCATCGAAGACGAAAGCCTGCTGGCGATCGCCAAGGATTTCGGTGTGCAGCTGCGGGAAGATTTCCTGGGCTGATATTGCAAATTTCATATAAAAGAGCGCCCTCTGGGGCGCTCTTTTTTTATCCGTTTGGGCGCATTGACATCTTTGGGCTCCATTGTTATAATGAAACAAATGATTTTCCATAAAGGAGCAAGGGTTATGGCAAAAAAAGGCTTGCGCTTCTATCTGCTGATCCTTCTGATGCTGTTTTTGCATGGTTCTTTGGCTGAAAATACCGCTTCGGAATACGGGCTCATTCCCTTGGATGAAAGCAATATTCACGCGTATTTTACCTTTACGCTATCGGCTTCCACCTCCCCTATCGATTATAAAAGCGATACTTTTTCCGCCGAATATCTGACTGCCATCGAAACAAAAGCGGGCTGCGTGCCCCAATGCGTTTCCTTCGTGATCCGGGCGGGCGATACGGAAATTTCCGTTGAAATGCCGGAAAGCGGAACGCTGACAATTCCTACCTCTGTATTCCTGGAAGCAAAGAATTACAGCGGTGTTTCCTCCTACATGCTGGCAATTACACAAGCAGCCGGAAAGGCCGCCACCTGGAACGCCCAGGCGATAGAAATTTCCCAGGTGCAGGGAGCGCTGCTTATGCCCTGGCCGGAAGCCGAGGCCATCAACAGCCAACGCTACCAAATGGCGATTTCCTTGCAAAATCAAAATGACGTGGACGGCGCGTTGCAGATTCTGGATCAGCTGGCAACGGTGGATTATCAAAACAGCGAAGCGCTGGCTGCCCAATTGCGCAACGAAAGAATCCAAAAATTTGAGCGAGCAGTGGCGGCCATGAATGCAGGCGACTATCTCACCGCAAAGGCACTTTTTGAAGCGCTGGGGGATTACGAAAACGCTCCTGCGCTTGCCCAAGAGGCCCACTACGGCCACGGGAAGGCGCTGATGGAGCAAGGGGAATATGATGCTGCCGCCGAAACCTTCGCTCAGCTAAGTGGCTATGGAAAATCCGACACCTATTATAAAATGGCTTACTATATGAAAGCCATGGCGCTGATGGAGCGGAGCGAGTATCAGGATGCCATCGCTGTTTTCCAATTGGTCAGCGACTATGAAGACGCCCAAGAGCGCATGATTGAAGCCTGGTACAAGCAAGGCGAAAAGGAGCTGCGGGCAGGAAATGGGGAAGCGGCCATTCGGGCCTTCACCCAGACAGGAAGCTATGAAGGCGCCAAAGAAGGAATCATAAAGGCACAGATCCTGCTGGCCGAGCAGGCAATGGGCCGGGGAGAATGGGACGCCGCCTCCCAGGCATTTGTGGAAGCCGGGGCGGATGACCGGGCCTTTGAGCCCTATATTGCCTGGGGCGATATGCTATTGGCAGCAGGAAAACATGAGGAAGCCATTGTAGCCTATCAAAAGGCCCTGAATTGGCCCGCTGCCAAGGCGGAAGAAAAGATATACGAAACCCAGTATCAAAAGGGCGCTTCTCTGGAGCGGGCAGGCCAATGGGAAGAAGCCATCACTGCTTACCAGGCCCTGATCGGCCACGAAAGGGCCGCAGAAGGCATTCGCAGATGCCGCTATGCCCTGGCGAGTGCCTTGGAAGCGCATGGCGATTTAAACGGCGCTTTGGATGCCTTCCTGGCCCTTGATGATTTCAGCGATGCGCCGCAACGAGTGATGGCGCTGCACTATGCTCTGGGAGATCAGGCCGTGGCCCAAGGGCAATACCTGGCGGCCCGGGGAGAATACATTGCCGCCGGTGCGTATCAGGACGCCGCCCAAAAGGCCCAGGCCATGATTCGGCTGCATACGGATGCCCTGGCAAAGGCTGGCCAATATGCGGAAGCTTATTTGCTGTATCAATTCCTGATGGATGATGAAATTAATGCGCTGATTGCAGCAAACGATGGGCTTCAGCAGGCAGCCAAGGATTGGAAAAAGGCCATTAGGAAAGGCGAAATCATCTCCTTTGGCCGCTATGAAACGGATGGAAACCCATCTAACGGCCCAGAGCCCCTCTCCTGGCTGGTGCTCACTGTAAATGACAGCAGCGAGGCGCTGCTTCTTTGCGTATCCCTCACAGAAAAGCAGCCCTTTATGCGGAATACCGCCTATGTAACTTGGAAGCACAGCGATCTGCGCGCCTACCTGAATGGCAGCTTCCTCAGCGCCGCCTTTTCCCCTGCCCAGCAGGAGGCTATGGAAGTAACCAAGGTGAAAGCCATCAAGGAGGACCACACAGAAGTGACCCCCGGCAACCACACCCAGGACCGGCTCTTCTGCCTGAACCTGACGGAATATAACAAGTATATTCTGAAAGAGAAAAAAATTCAGGCCGCTGTGGATGCAATGAACCTGCCCAGCTGGTATCTGCGCTCTCCCGGAAAATCCATGGGGCAGATGCTGGCGGTGCAGGAAGGGGGAACCACTGTATCCAAAAATGCCAGCCTGAAGCTGAATATTTGCCCGGCGGTATGGCTTGACTTAAAAAACGATCTATTCCAATAAAAGCAGGAAAGGAGAGGGGCGCATGAAAAAACGGATGATTTCCTTCCTGGCAGTGCTTTTGCTTTTCCTGGGGCCAATAACCGGGCTGGGAGAAGAATTGATGATCGCTGCCCCCGGAGACAGCGGCTATGACGTGGAACGGGTGCTGGCTATGGCCAAGGGCATGGGATATATCAAAAGCATGGAATCCGGAGAGGAAAATTACAAGGAAAAATATATAGACGGCGTAAAGGCCATGGAGGCCGCTTTTTTCCTGAATGCAGATGGCGTGATTCGCCTGAGCGAAATGCAGATGCTGGAGAAGCTGATCTATCCCGGCTGTGAGGGAAGCAAAGTGGAATACCTGCTGGAAAAGCTATACGACCTGGGCTTCATTACTGAAAAGCTGCCCTCCAGCCATGCCAGCTATTCCGCTTCCTACAAAAGCGCCGTCAAGAAGGCCGAAAAGCAATATGGGCTGACCGAGGATGGGATCCTGACAAGCGACGAACAGAATACCATCTTCAACAAAACAGTAACCCCGCCCGGCATGCCTACCAACGTAAAATCCAGCGTCAGTGGTACCACGATTACTCTTACCTGGAACAAAGTGAAAGATGCCGTATATTATAATATCTGGCTGAATGGACTCATCATCGATACTGCCAAAGGTACTTCCTATACATATTCCAATGCCGAGAAAGGCACTTGGTATACATTTCATGTTTCGGCAGCGAAATATACTGTACGCAGCTCAGCCAATACAGAAAGCGTGGATGTGGTTCTCTATGCCTCTCCCACCATCAGCGAACTGGAAAAGGATCCTGACCTTTGGGAATGGAAATACGTGAAGATCAGCAATACCAAGATGGTGCGCAAAATCTACGAAGGAAACGATATCTACATCCTGGTCAAGAAAACCGAAAATGGCAAGACACACCATCTATATCTGAAAATCGGCGGTTATAAAGACTGGACTTACGATTCCGGCGGGCAACTGCAATTCAGCGAAGTTCAGGGCACCATCCGTGGAGAAGGCTATTTCCTTCCGGACACTCACTATTCTACCACCTATGGCTATCTTCCTGTCATTGAGCTGACGCATATCAAATGGGAATATTGATTGAAGGAGGAAATATAAATGATCCATTCTGTGACGCCTGCCCAAGCAGGGATCCGGGAAGAAGCGATTCAGCGCTTTATGGCCGCCATGAAGCGGGATGGGGTGAACCTGCATTCCGTGATCATGATGCGGGGGGAAAACATTTTCTTTGAAAAATACTGGGCGCCCTTTACCAAGGACACCATCCACCGGATGTATTCTGTGACCAAATCTTTCGTTTCCATTGCAGTGGGCTGTTTGCTGGATGAAGGAAAGATCGCCCTTTCCGATCCCATTATCAAATATTTTGAAGATAAGCTGCCCGACCAAGTGCACCCCTTCCTGGCGGAGCAAACCATTGAAGATATGCTCACCATGCGCACCTGCTTTGCGGAAGGACCCGGCTGGTTTCAGCCCCATGTGCAGGATAGAACTGCTTTCTATTTTAACCAAAAGCCCGCCAAAATTCCCGGCACCCTGTTTTATTACGATTCCACCGGTTCCTACATTTTAGGTGTATTGGTGGAGCGAGTGAGCGGCATGGGGCTATTGGATTATCTCAAAGAAAAGGTGCTCAATCATCTGGGCGGCTTTGAATCGGCCCAGCTTCTCAAAACCCCCGACGGCACCCCCTGGGGGGATTCCGCCATGGTGTGCACTCCCCGGGCCCTTTTAAACTTTGCCAAATTCGTGATGAACAAGGGCACATGGGAAGGCAAGCGGCTCTTGAGCGAAAGCTACCTCACCAAGGCCATTTCCTCCATAACGGATAATAATCTTACCGGCTCCGGCCATTACAACGGCCATGGCTATGGCTACCAGATCTGGCGCAGCGAAAAGAATTCCTTCTGCTTCAACGGCATGGGCAGCCAATTTGCCATCTGCATGCCCGATCAGGATTTCATTTTCGTATGCACCGCCGATACCCAATTGACCTCCGACCGGGACAGCCCTTCCATTTTCCGAAACGTATTCAATCTGGTGGAAAGCGAAATAGAAGGGAAATCGGCGCTGCCCAATTTGAATGAATCCCTTTCCCTCTCGGTAGCCCGGGGGAAAAAGCATTCGGATTTTGAAAAAAGCATTCAGGGAAAAACTTTTCTCTGCGATGAAAATCCCATGGGCATTTCCAGCTTCCGGCTGTATTGGAATGCAAAGGGCTGCGGCTGCCTTTGCTACCAAAATGCCCAGGGGGAAAAGCAACTGCCCTTTGGCATGAAGGAAAACGTATTTGGCAAGTTTCCCCAGCTGGGCTATTCCGATGAATACGGCAACGTGCATGAAATGACTGATTTCAAGTACGACTGCGCAGCCTCCGCCGGGTGGGTGGAAGAGAAGAAACTGCAGATCCGGGTGCAGATCATCGACCGGTACTTTGGCATCCTGATCATCAACATCGGCTTTAAGGATGAAAACCGCTGCAGCCTGCGCATGGTGAAATGCGCGGAGGATTTCCTGAATGAATACAATGGCTGGCTGAACGCCGAAGCCAAATAAGGAGGAACCAATATGGAACGCTATGCCTGGAAAGCCATTTTACTGCCTGGAATGAAGGCAGAATACAAGCGCCGCCACGATGAAATCTGGCCGGAAATGGTGGAATTGCTCAAAAGCGCTGGAATTAAGAACTACACCATCTGGAATGTGGGCGATGAGCTCTTTGGCTACTATGAATGCGAGCATGGCCGGGCCTATGCCGCCAAAATGCAAGCGGAAAGCCCGGTGGTGGCCAAATGGAATGAATACATGAAGGACGTTATGATCATGCCCCTGGACCCCGATACCGGCGCCCAGCCCAAGCTGGAGCAGATGTTTTTCCTGGAATAAATGCTGACGCTATCCGGAGCACATACGCTCCGGATTTTTTTATGTTCTTTTTTTGTTCTTCATTTTTTTCTCTTCTTTTTTCGTGGAAAAAGGCGCTTTTTCAGCATTTTTTCAATTGCTACAAATTCAATCAACCACTAAGCATTATGCACAAAACAAAAGCAAGATGCTATAATAAGGAAACCTCATATTTTTCATTTCAGAAGGAGAGATTGATCCATGAAATCTGCTGAAAGCTTTTTCCGCTGGGCCTTCAATACCCGCGCCGAAAACGTGCTGAAAATGTATCGGGGCGAAATGTCTTCCCCCGAAAAAGTGTTTCTCAGTTTCTGCTCCCACGACCCTGCTTTCGTATCCAATGGCCCTGCCGGCCTGAATGCCAGCATCAAGGGCATCGGCTTCCTTCCCAAGGATGAATACCTGGAAGAAACCCTGGAAGCCTATGTGAACCATATCAAGACCTTTGACCCCGAAGACAAGACCTACTCCAAGCGCGGATTGGAAGTGCTGGTGAAATACATGTATGGCGATGAAGCCCGGGATCGGGTGGACTTTACCAAGGTGGGCAGCCTGGAAATGGCCAAGAAGCACAGCTACGCCAACTACAAAGTGAACCCTGAAGCCACCCTGCTCTTCTATCAGCCCCCGGCCATCTCCTATGAGCTGCGCGGCAAAATGGAAATCTATGACGAATGCGACAGCGGCAAGCGGGAAATCTATCAGCAGTTTATCAACGCCCAGCACGACGTATACCATCATCCCGATATGACCCGCTGGCTCACCCGCCCCGCCTATATCTTCCGCATCGAAGAAGTGTATGACAACTGCGTTACCAAGGATGGCTTCGGCACCAAGATGCAGTATCCCTACTAAGCAGCGCTTTTCTTTCATCGCCTCAGGGTGCTTTCGCACCCTGAGCCTTTTGCAATTTTTGAGGAATTTTTTCAGAAGGGAGACGCCCTAAAATGCGCCCAAGGCTGAAATTAGCCGCTCTTCTCATGGCCCTGGCCCTCTTATGCACCGCCTGCGCCACGGATTATGAACGGCGAGGAGATACCTCCTCCACCCTCTACATCGGCGAAGTGGCCTCCGCTTTCCCCACATCCTATATGCCCTGGTTTTCCCGGGATGGCGTGGCCCCCACCATTTCCAGCATGGTGTATTCCACCCTGCTCAGCTATGACCAGAACACCGATGAATACGAAGCAAAGCTGGTAAAGGAATGGGCCTATCTGGACAGGGAGGGCAAGCCGCTGCTGACGGAGGACGGAAAAATCGATTATGATCGGCTGGAAGCAGAATATTCCGGCAAGGACACCGCCTGTATTCCCATCCGCTTTGTACTGGATGAAAATGCTACCTGGTCCGACGGGGAAAAGGTGACGGTGGAGGACATCTATTTCACCTTCGACCTGGCCGCCAATCAAAAGCTATCCAACCATGCCGGCGCCCTGGCCTGGGTGAACGACCTTTTGCACAAGTATGATACCCAAACCGGCAAGCTGCGCCGCCAGGGCATTTATACCTATGATACCGGTGCCAATGAAAAGGGTTATCCCATCAGTGAAGAAGAAAAGGACACCGTATTTTACTTTGAAGTGAACAAGGTGCTGGGCGCCATTACACCCCTGGTGTCCACGGTGCTGGTGCTGCCGGAGCATATCTATGCTGACATCATCTCCCTGGACAACCCCATCAACAACACTTCCCCAAGCGAAGAACTGAGCTATGCTTATCAGCATCCCGTGGGCTGCGGCCCCTGGATCCTGGATCGGGAAAAAACCAACGGCCAGGAAATCGTGCTCCACCGCCGGGCAGATTATTACCTTCAGGGTGAAAATGGTGATCCCCTCTACAAGGTGGATACGTTGAAATTCATCCTGTATCAGGAAATCAACGTGGCCATCTATGCGCTGAAAAAAGGGCATATCGATGTATTGGATGCTTCCATTGCAGCCAACTACGCCAAGCTGTTTGCCCAGGAAAAGGACGTGTGGGTGGCCTCTGCCTCTGGACTTTACACCAACTGCCTGGTGCTGAACCTGAATGCTCCCAGCGATCAGAGCACCCCCGCCCGGGAGCAACTGAAAAACCCTACCCTGAGAAAAGCGATTGCCCTGGCCATCGACCAGGAGGCTATCATTGATTTCGTATTGGACGGTCACGGCCGCACCGCCCCTGCCGGGCTGGTATTGGAAGGGGATCTTTACGCCCCCAATGCCGATATCAACAATGCCCCTGTGGAAGAACGCCTGAAAGAGGCAAATGCGCTGATGGATAGCCTTTATCCCGAAAAGGACGAAGCCGGTTATCGCATGGCCGATGGCAAGCGCCTGTCCTATCAGATTCTGGCTGCCCCCGGAGAGCAGGATGTGGTAAGCTTTCTGCAAGTACTATTCCAGAAGATCGGTATTGAAGTGCGCTACGCCGCCAAGGGCAATTCCCCTGAAACCACCTATCTCTACGGCGGCAATTTCGACATGACCCTCCAGGGCGTGACCCTGACTCCCTCCAATGTGGATATTATGATGAACGCTCATTTCTCCAACCTGAATCGCTCCTCCAACTACGGGCGGCTGGTGGATGAAAAGATCAACCAGGGCATCGCCGTAATGCGTTCTACTTTGAACCGCAACACCAAATACGATATGGTGAAAAGGCTGGAAGAATTGGTGGCCAAGCAATATTACAAGCTGCCTCTCTATTGCCAGGACGTGACCAGCGTAGCCCGCACGGATCACTTTACCGGCTGGGTGGTGGATGATGGTGAGAACGCATTCAACATGATGTCTCTGTCTCAATTAAAAAAGGTGGAAGGAAGGTGAGAAAATGAACAAAGGCTATGTGGTCAAGCGGATTCTGTACACCATTTTCATCTTTCTCATCGTGACCACCCTGAACTTCTTCATTCCCCGCATCGGCGTGGAAGACCCGGCTGAGCGCTATTACCCGCCCCAGGGCAACATGAGCGATCTGGAATACAATATCATCAAGCAGATGACCCGGAAGCAGTACGGCTTTGACGTGAGCACCTGGGAGCAATACATGCGGTATCTGAACAACCTGGTGCATGGGGACCTGGGCACCTCTCTGCAGGCCGGCTCCCCCAAGGTCGTGGATCTGATTGCGGATAGGCTGCCCTGGACGCTGGTATTATCGGTAACCAACATGTTTATCAGCGTGCTATTTGGCATGCTCTATGGCACCTATGCCGCCTGGCACCGGGGCAAATGGGCTGATCGGCTGCTGATGAACGCATCCACCATTACTACCGCCCTGCCCGCATTTTTCCTGGCCCTGCTCTTTTCCCTCTACATGGGCTTTGAGTGGGAATGGTTCCCCGCCTATACGGACCCCAGCCTGGTTTCCTCTTTTGACTGGAGCGCCCAGGCCATTCGCAAGGTGGCCCAGAATGCGGCGCTGCCCATCATTGCCATGTCCATCGGCGGCATCGTATCCTATGCCCAGTCTACCCGCAACAGCGTAATCGCCGTATCCAATGAGGATTATGTGGTCACCGCCCGGGCCAAGGGCCTCACCACGAGAACGGTGATGTATAAGCATGTGCTGCGCAACGCCCTGCTCCCCATCGTCACCAGCCTTGGCATGAGTGTATCCGGCCTGATCGGCGGCTCGGTGGTGATTGAGCAAATCTTTAACTGGAACGGCATGGGCACCCTCTTTCTCACCGCCAACAACACCAATGACTATCCCCTGATGATGGGCATCATGCTCTTCCTTTCCGGGGTGGCGCTGCTTGGCAATTTGATCACGGATCTGTGCTATTCGCTGCTGGATCCCCGGGTGACGGTAGGAGGTGGACGCAGATGAAAGGCACGCTGAATCTGGCGAAAAAAATCTGGAAGCATCCCCAGGGCCGGGTGGGCCTGATCATTGCAGGCATTCTGGTGTTTTGCGCCGTTTTCGCGCCCCTGATTGCTCCCTACGATCCCTACGATGTGACGGCACGCTCTGAAAAGGGCCTCTCCCCCTCCCTCAGCCATCCTCTTGGCACCACCATTTCCACCGGCCAGGATATTTTCTCCATGCTGATTTACGGTGCCCGGGTATCCCTGATGGTGGGCCTGATCACAGGCATTCTCACCGCCCTCATCGGTGCCTTTATGGGCATTCTGGCGGGCTATGTGGGCGGTCTGGCGGACACACTGATCATGCGGGTGGTGGACGTGATGCTGGTGATTCCCACATTGCCCCTTACCATCGTTCTCACCAATCTCTTTGGAAAATCCTATTTCATGATCATCTTCATCTTTGTGATTTTTGGATGGACCGGCCTGGCCCGTGTGATCCGCGCCCAGGTGCTGGTGTTGAAAAACAGCAATTATGTGAAGGCGGCGGAATTGGCAGGGGCAGGCCGCTGGCACATCATGATGCGCCATATTCTGCCCGGCGTATCCCATCTATTGATCATGAACACCGCCCTTTCCAGTGCCGGCATCATGGTGGCAGAGGCTGGCCTTTCTTTCCTGGGCCTGGGCGACCCCACGGCCATCAGCTGGGGCAAAATGCTGGCGGACGCCCAGTCCGGCGGCGCGCTGCTCTTTGGCCACTGGTGGTGGATCCTGGCCCCTGGCATCGGCATTTTCCTGTCGGTATTCTCCTTCATGCGCATCGGCCTGGCCTTGGAAGAAATCTTCAATCCCCGGATGAAGCGGGCGGGCGCCATGAACCGGTTGTTCAAGACCCTGAACAACACCTACATCCAGAAAATCTTTGAAGAAATGGACGAAGCGGAACGGGAAGAAGCCCGTGAAGCCGCGAAAGAGAAGGGAGGCGCATCCGCATGAGCAATTCTCAGGCGCCCCTTCTGAATATCCGGAACCTGAAAGTGGTGTTCCCCTCCGAAATGGGGATTGTGCGGGCAGTGGAAGGCATTGATCTTGCCGTGCATCCCGGAGAATGCGCCGCCATCGTGGGCGAATCGGGCTGCGGCAAGAGCGTGACAAGCCTGGCCATCATGCGATTGCTCAATTCTCCCCCCGCCCTCATCCAGGCAGATGAAATGACCTTTGATGGCCACGATCTTATGCACATGGAGGAAAATGCCCTGTGTGAATTGCGGGGCCGGGATATGTGCATGATTTTCCAGGATGCGCTGACGGCGCTGAATCCCGTGATGACCGTGGGGCGGCAGATGGACGAAATCTTTCTGCGCCACGGAAAAATGAGCAAAAAAGAGGCCAAGGCAGCTTCCATCCAGGCCCTTTCCCTGGTGGGGGTTCCCTCCCCTGAGCGGCGGTATCACGATTATCCCCATCAGCTTTCAGGCGGCATGCGTCAGCGGGTATTGATCGCCATGGCCTTTGCGGTAAAGCCCAAGCTGATTATCGCAGATGAACCCACCACCGCCTTGGATGTGACCATTCAGGCCCAGGTATTGGACCTGCTTAAAAAGCTGCAAAAGGAGCACGGCACCGCCCTGATCCTCATCACTCACGACCTTTCCGTGGTGGCCCATATGGCGGACACGGTGCACGTAATGTATTCCGGCAAGATCGTGGAGGAAGCGCCCCTGCGAAAGCTCTTCAAAGCCCCTTGCCATCCCTATACCCAAGGGCTTTTGGCTTCCGTGCCCAAGCTGGATGCCTGCACCACCCGCTTTGTGCAGATTCCCGATCAGGTGCCCAATCCCATGCACAAGCCCGCCGGCTGCTATTTCCATCCCCGCTGCAGCTATTGCACCAAGGAATGCCAAGAAAGCATGCCCCGGCTGATTGAATTGGAGGCAGGGCGGAAGATCCGCTGCCATCATCCGCAAAAGGAGGGCCAATCAATATGAGCGAAAACAAAAAAGCCCTGGTGCGGGTGGAAGATTTGAAGGTGCATTTCCCGGTAAAAGGCGGAATGCCCTTTGCCAAGAAAAAGTATGTGAAAGCCGTCAACGGCGTATCCCTGGAAATCGAAGCCGGGGAAACCTTCGGCCTGGTGGGCGAATCAGGCTGCGGAAAGAGCACCCTGGGCAATGCCATTCTGGGCATGCAAAAGCCCACCGACGGCAAAATCTTCTTTAAGGATCAGGATATCCATGCCCTGCCTGCCAAGGAATTCAAAGAGCTGCGCCGAGGAATGCAGATGATCTTCCAGGATCCTTTCTCTTCCCTGAATCCCCGTTTTGACGTATACCATATCATTGCCGAGCCCATGCAGATCCGGGGCGGCATGACGGAAGAAGAAATCAAAAACCGGATATCGGAGCTTTTGCATCTGGTTGGCTTATCGGATGATGATATGCCCCGCTTCCCCTCCGATTTTTCCGGCGGCCAGCGCCAGCGCATCGGCATTGCCCGGGCTATCGCCCTGAACCCGGAATTTCTGGTGTGCGATGAGCCGGTATCCGCCCTGGACGTATCGGTGCATGCCCAGATTCTCAATCTGCTGATGGATTTGCAAAAGGAGCTTGGCATCACTTATCTTTTCATCTCCCACAACCTGGCGGTAGTGAAAGATATCTGCTCCAAGGTAGCAGTCATGTATCTGGGCTCTATGATGGAAACGGGCGATACCCAGCTGATTTTCCAAAAGCCCATGCATCCCTACACCCGCTCCCTGCTTTCCGCGGTGCTGAGCGTGGACATAGACAACGCGCCCCAACGAATCATTCTCAAGGGCGATATTCCCTCCCCCATTAATACCCCCGCAGGCTGCCCCTTCTGCACCCGCTGCCCCTATGCCAAGGAACAGTGCATGAAGGAAAAGCCCGAATTGAGGGAAATGGAAAGCGGCCATTTCGTGGCTTGTCATTTTCCGCTGGTGGAGGAACAGTGAAGGGCGGCGCCGTGAAACGTTGGTCACCCACGGGCATGGCGGCATTCTGCCGCCAGCCGGATGCAAAGCATCCGGGAAAACGAGAAAAAACGCCGGTTAGAGAAAGCTTGCTTTCTCTCCCGGCGTTTTCTCGTTTTGATTGTGCCCGTGTATGCTCAGTCCGTTTCCTCAAGTTTCATGCGTAATAACGCAGCTTAGATCAACAGCTTTGGTCGCATACCGGAGTCCAGAGGATGAAATCCTTTGGCGCGGGGTACAGGGGGCGAGGAGCCCCCTGCCCTGGTCCGCTCAATATTCGTAAGTGAGCATATTCCAGGAATGCTGCTTCAAGGTGACCTTTTGCACCGCCCCGGGCGCAGCATCCACCGGCAGAAGCCTTGGCGACACCGCTTCGCAATCGGCGGTATTCACCGCCTTCAAATCATCCGCGTACAATTGCACATGCTCCGTTAAGACGCAATCCCCGAATTTTTCAAAGGAGAAAGTGACTTCCATATCTTCCGCCTTGGCCCGGTTCACCGCAAATACGGTGATTTTTCTGTTTTCGCTATCGTGAATCACCGAGCTTTCCAGATAGGGCACGAGCTTAGCGCGTTCCGCCGCATATTCCGGGCAATGCTTGATGGTTTTCAGCACAGTTCCCCGCCCCCGAAGGGAGGCATACAAGTAGGGATAGAAGATGGTTTGCGCCCAGGCGCGGCCGCCCTTTTCGGTCATGATAGGAGCGATCACATTGACCAATTGCGCCATACAGGCCATCTTCACCCGGTCGCAGTTATTCTGCAGGGTCATCAGCATGCAGCCCACCAGCAGTGCATCCTCAAAATTATAAATATCCTCCAATTGCGGCGGGGCCACCTGCCAATCATCAAATTTCGCTCCGTTGCTATGATACCACACATTCCATTCATCGAAGGAAAGATACATGGTTTTATCTGAATGCTTCTTCGCCTTGATGGCATCGCAGATAGCCGCCACGGATTTGATAAATCCATCCATATGCACGGATAAGCCTACAAAATCCTCATATTGATCTTTGGGATTCCCATAATACTGGTGCAAAGAGACATAATCCACATGGGAATAAACATGATCCAGCACCGTCATTTCCCACTCCCCGAAGGTGGGCATATTATAATGGGAACTGCCGCAGGCCACCAGTTCAATGGAAGGATCGGTGAGCTTCATCAGCTTGGCAGTTTCTTCAGCCAGCCTTCCGTATTCCTCCGCTGTTTTATGGCCGATCTGCCAGGGGCCGTCCATTTCATTGCCCAGGCACCAGGTTTTGATTTTGAACGGCGTTTCAAAGCCATTGGCTTTCCGGCGATTGGCATATTCGGAATCGCAGGAAAGATTGCAGTATTCCAAGAGATTTTTGGCATCCTGCGCGCCCCGGGTGCCCAGATTTACCGCCATCATCACCTCGGTGCCCGCCCGCTTGGCCCATTCCTGGAATTCATCAATGCCCACTTCGTTGGTTTCGATGGTTTTCCAAGCGCATTCCGTGCGCCTGGGGCGCTTGCTTCTATCACCGGTTCCGTCCTCCCATTGATAGCCGGATACGAAGTTTCCGCCCGGATAACGCACAATGGGCACATCCAGCTGGCGAACCAATTGAAGCACATCCTTGCGGAAGCCGTATTCATCCGCCGTTTCATGGCCTGGCTCATAGATGCCGCTGTATACAGCCCGGCCCAGATGCTCAATAAAGGAACCGTAAATACGCTTATCAATCTTTCCGATCTCGTAATCCTTATGAATAACCATTTCCGCTTTCATATGCGTCGCCTCCATTTTTATCTTAACAATATTATATGGGAATTGACAGAATATACGCAATAGACTATAATGCGAACAAACTGATCTTTTATGCTTTTTGGAGAATAATATGCGCATCGTGAACGTAGGCTATCACTACTGCCATCCAGCAGATTTTTCCATTTATCGGCCCCATGGATCGGGGGATTATGTACTGTTGATTCTCAAAACAGCAGCTTATTTTATTCTGGACGGGCAACGCCGGGAGGCTCCCGCTCATTCCATCATCCTTTTCAAAAAGGGGACGCCCCAGATTTTCGGCGCCACGGAGAAAGAATACAGGAATGATTGGATTCATTTTGATCTGGAGGATCAGGAAGCCAGGCAGATCGAGGCAATGGGGATTCCTTTTGATCAAATCCTGCCCATGCCAACCGCCTCCCTCTCTGAGCTGATCAAAAGCATGTTTCAGGAACGATATTCCCCAAGCCCTTACAAAGAAAAATACCTGCAGATCTATTTTGAACTGATGCTGCTCAAGATTACAGAAATCATTCAATATCCCGACAGCAAAAAAGTGCATCCTCATTACGATCTGTTTTCCACCCTGCGCAATGAAATATACCGCGCCCCGGAAAAAGAATGGCGCCTGGAAGCGGTTTGCCAAAAAATAAACCTGAGCCGCTCCTATATTCAGCATTTATACAAATACTTCTTCGGCTGCTCCCTGAGCGCCGATCTTTCGGCCAGCCGTATTGAGCATGCCAAATACCTGCTTTCCAGCACGGAAATGACGGTAAGCAGCATATCCGCTCTATGCGGCTATGTAAACGACGTGCATTTCATGCGCATGTTTAAAAAACTCACCGGCACCACGCCCACCCAATTTCGTAGCTGCATCGCCGTTTCATCAGATGAACTGAAAAAAGCCAGGGCGCATCCCCCTTTTAGCTTCCAAGAAAAAAAGGCAGAAACGAAATGAATCGTTTCTGCCTTCAGACTGTCAAAAAACCCCTGGGATGCGTCGAAGGGCCGCTGCCCTTCGACTGTAATCCGCAGCCGGCGACATGTGCGGCGGCGAGGAGCGGAAGCATTCCGCTTCCTATATCAATTTACGACCG
>SVGW01000044.1 GCA_015056125.1 Clostridiales bacterium
TAGGCTTTCCAGCCCTGTGAAAAGGGCTGGAAAGCCATTTTTGCAGTAAATGTGATGGATCGAATGGAAGACTGCTTTAGCTGACTTCCATTCGCAGTTTGTCGAAAATACTTTTTCGACAAACTGCGCGGCCTGCATTCTGCAGACCGCTTTTTTATGACGTCAGGTTTTGGCTTTTTGCCCGATTTTATTTTCAGTGCCGTTCTTTAGACGCATCAGATTGGCGCGGTGGCGATAAACGCCAAGGGCCAGCAGCACCAGCGCCCACACCCCATGGGGCCAGAAGGGGGCGGAAATGAGCATCAGCACAGCGAACACCAGGAGCATGGTCAGGCTGCCAAGGGAAATATACTTGGTAAAGTAGATCACCAGCAGGCACAGAATACCGGCAATGGCGCCCTGCCAGAAAAAGAGGATCAATAGCACGGCAGTGGAGCAGGCAATGCCCTTGCCCCCCTGGAAGCCGAAGAATACAGGCCAGTTATGCCCCAATACCACAAATAATCCGCCCACCATGCCGCCCACTTTTCCGGCAATGAGCTGGCCGATGATCACAGCCAGGGCCGCTTTGAGGAAATCTCCGGCGAATACCAGGGCGCCGCCTTTCAGGCCCAGGATGCGAAGGGCATTACTGGCCCCGGTATTTTTGCTGCCCTCGGAGCGGATATCGTGGCCATCTTTTTTAGCTACCAGGATGCCGGTGGAGATACTGCCCAGGAGATAGGCGATCACAGCACAGAGGAGATACTTGATGATCATCATGTTTTGATATCCTCCTTCTTTTTCTCGCGGAGAGAGAAGCGAATGGGGGTGCCGTCAAAACCAAATGCCTTGCGCAGGCAGTTTTCCAAGTAACGCTCGTAGGAGAAGTGCATCAGCTCTTCTGCATTGATAAACAAAGCGAAGGTGGGGGGGCATACGCTGGCTTGGGTGCCGTAATAGATTTTTAGCTTGCGTCCTGCGATCATAGGGGGCTGCAGGGCTATCTGAGCATCCCCCAGCACATCGTTGAGGGCGCCGGTGCCAACCCGGCGGCTGGCCTGCTCCCATACGGCGTTTACCTGGGAAAGCACGGTATGAGCGCGCTGACCGGTGAGGGCGGAAATAAAGAGCACGGGGGCATAATCCATGAATTTCAGATCTTCAATGACCTGCTTTTTGTATTTTTCCAAGGTGCCTGTTTCTTTTTCCAGGGCATCCCACTTATTCACGATCACCACCACGGCCTTGCCCTCTTCGTGGATCATGCCGGCGATGCGGGCGTCCTGCTCAGTGACACCCTCCTGAGCATCCACCAGCATCAGCGCCACATCGCAGCGCTTGATGGCGGCGATGGAACGAAGCACGCTGTAGCGCTCCAGGGATTCATCTTCAATGGCACGCTTGCGGCGGATGCCGGCGGTGTCGATGATATTGTATTCCATGCCGTCAGGACCGGTAAACTGGGTATCGATAGCGTCCCGGGTGGTGCCGGGAATATTGGATACCATGGTGCGTTCCTGGCCCAGAAGACGGTTTACCAGAGAGGATTTGCCCACATTGGGGCGGCCCACCACGGCCAATTGGATCACGTGCTTTTCTTCATCCTCTTCTGCCTCGGTCTTGGGGGGGAGATGCTTTACGATCTCATCCAATAAATCGCCCAAGCCCAGCATATTGGTGGAAGAAATGCCAAGGGGATCGCCCAGGCCCAGGGCGTAAAATTCATAGATCACATCGTTGAGGCCGCTGTGGTCCATTTTATTGACCACCAGAATCACAGGCTTATGGGTTTTGCGCAGCATGGTGGCCACTTCTTCATCATCCGGGGTGAGCCCGGCCCGTGCATCAGTGAAAAAGCAGATCACATCTGCCATTTCCATGGCCAATTCGGCCTGGTGGCGCATCTGAGAAAGAAGCACGTCATCGCTCTTGGGATCGATGCCGCCGGTATCGATGAGGGTGAATTTCCGATTGATCCATTCCACATCGGCGTAAATACGATCCCGGGTGACGCCGGGAATATCCTCCACGATGGCAATGCGCTTGCCGGAAATTTTGTTAAAAAAGGTGGATTTGCCCACGTTGGGCCGGCCAACAATGGCCACCAAGGGTTTTGCGGAAGGCATGGTAGCGTGTCCTCCTTCATTATTTTTCATGGCCCAGCAGCGCTTCATAGAGAGCGGCACCATCGTTGAGCACAACGGTAAGCTTTTGAGAAAGGCTCTCCCGGAGCGCGGAAAGGGGCATATCATCCAGAAACAGGTCCTGCTCCTGGCGAAGGGTATTGGAGCAGAGCAGAATTTCATCCTCTGCTGCGCCCTTTAATTGCTCCTTCAGATCGCCGCCGGTGAGCAGACCGGTGACGGTGACTGTTTCGCCAAAGAATGTGTTTTGAATGGGCTGCACAGTTACTTCAACGCCCTGAGGAGCATATTTTTTCATCCATTTTTCCATCACCGGGGCAATGGACGTGCCGCAGGGAATACGGATGCGGCGAGGAAGGGCGCTTTTTATATTTTCTTGGGCGGCGGCTTTCAGCGATTCTTCAAACATCCTCAGCAGCCCCACGCCGTTTTCAATCTGAGGGTAGCCCTCATAGTCCTCTTCTTTGGGGATATCTTCCCCGGCAATGAGCACCATTTCATCGGAAGGAAATACGAAGCGGGTGCCGATTTCCTTTTGCAGCTTTTCCTGAAATTCCTTGGCAATGGCCATAACGGCGCCCGCGCTTTCCCGGTCAAAGGGCTTCACATCCGCCAGGCCATCCCGGTATTTGGTCAATCCCACCGGTACCAAAGCGGCGGATTGAGCGGCGGGATAGAGGGCGGCGAGATCGGCCAGGGTTTTTTTCAGCACATCCCCATCATTGTAGCCAGGGCAAAGAACGATCTGGCAATGGAAATGCAGCCCGGCCTCCTTTAATCGGTTCAGCCGCTCCATAATCTGGCTGGCGGCGGGATTTCGCATCATTTGGACGCGCACCTTTGGATCGGTGGCATGAACGGAGATATAAAGAGGGCTGGCCTTCCGGCGAAGGATTCGTTCAAATTCCTGATCATCCACATTGGTGAGGGTAATGTAATTGCCCATCATCAAAGAAAGGCGCCAGTCATCGTCCTTTACATAGAGGGTTTTGCGCATGCCGGGAGGCATCTGATCAATAAAGCAGAATACGCATTTATTTTTGCATGCTCGAGGCTTGCAGGCCAGAGTATCCGCCAATTGCAATCCCAGGGGCGTTTCTTTGGCCTTGATAATGCGGATGGATTCTTCTTTTCCATCGGCGCGAAGCACCTGAATATCCAGCTTGGTTTTATTGGACAGAGCCTGGTAATCGATTTCATCCAGGATGGGCTCGCCGTTGATGGCGATCAGGCTGTCGCCTGGGCGCAGCCCCCGCCGGAAGGCAATGCCGCCGGGCTGTACTGCTTCGATTAAATGCGCCATCGTCCTTCCTCCTCCTTCGCACATTTCAATACCTTATTATGCTTCATATCCCGGAAAATGTCAAGTGATCCGAAGCACAGGAGACGCCGAAGCAGGACAAAAGATATACTCTTGCATTTACAGGGCTGTTCTATTATAATAAATAACATACGTGTTTGATTGGGAGGAAAATATATGGGCATTCAGATGAAGCCGGAAATGTTTGAAGAATTAACGCATTATTGCAATGAATCGGATAACGGTGAAGATGATCGCCGCCGGGCGGAGATATTGGGCATTGGGGGCAGAGAGGTGATGGTGGCTCCTGGCGCCATTATTCGCGTGCCGGATAAGAGCAAGATTGGCAGCAGGGTATTTATTGGCCTGTATACATATGTTAACGGCCCTGTAACGGTGGAGGATGATGTGCTGATTGGGCCTCACTGCTCCCTGACGGCCGGGCACCATAAATTTGACCCTGCCACCCAGGCTTTTACTGCCCGTACCAATAACGATTATGACAACAGCATCGTGATCGGCCGGGGCAGCTGGCTGGCGGCCGGGGTGACGGTGACGGCGGGGGTAAGGATCGGAAAAGCCAATCTGATTTGCGCCCATGCAGTGGTCACCAGGGATACCCCAGATTATGCCATCATGGCGGGCATTCCTGCCCGGCAAAAGGGCCGGATTGACCCGGAAACGGGGGAGTACATCTGGTTTAAGGAGGGAAAAGAATGAAAAAAATGCTGCAGGAGCAGGTGCGGGTTGGCCAGATTTTTCCATCGCCGAGAGATCATGAAGTGATGCTGGAAACCCCGCCGGTGTTTTGCTGGCGGGAGGAAGAAGGCGCAGGAGAGTATGAAGTGGAAGTGCGCGCTGCCGGAGGCAATCAGGTGATCTGGCAGGGAAAAACGGAGCGTACTTTCATTGTGCCGGATATTCTTTTTGCATCCGGAGAATACGTGTGGAATCTGACGGCCCGGGATATGGAGCGGGGCTGGCAGCATTTTTCCATTGCTGAAAATGCCGTGGAATTTTTACGGCCTAAAGCTGATGATATTTTTGATGCAGTGCCCGCTATGCGCCCCCGGCATCTATTTTTTGAAAAAGATATTCCGGGAATTTTGAGCAGCCGCCAGGGTGCGGTGGAAACGCTGAAAAGGAATATTGCCTTGGCCCTGGAACATGGCATGCCGGAGCCGCCCCGGTTTCATCGGGATGAAAATGCGCTGCCCTATCGGGAGTATTTTGGCCGCCACCGGGATTATTGCGACAGGGATCTGGTGGCCTGCGCCTTGGGACATGCGCTTTTAAAAGATGAAAAGGCGGCGAGCCATGCTAAGGAACTTTTGCTCACGCTTTGCGATTGGAACAGCGAGGGCCCCTGCACCCTGGAATGGTGCTGGGGGGATGAAATTGGCTTGAGCCATGCCCGGTGCTTGCCCGCGGTATTTGATTTATGCTATGATTTGCTGAATGAAAAAGAGAGGGTTTTTGTAGCCCGGGTGGTGGCCTGTTATGCCGAGCAATGCGAGCGGAAATTAAAGAGCATCGATTTTTGCCAGAATCCAGGCAATTCGCATGCAGGACGCCTGCCGGCTTACCTTGGCGAGGCGGCTATGGTATTAAAAGGCATGGGGGTGCGGGAAGAAAGCGTATTGCGCCGGTGGCTCACCTATGCCATTGACGTATACGGCGGCATTTTTCCCTACTTTGGCGGCCCGGACGGCGGTTGGGCAGAGGGCGTATTCTATTCCAGCAGCTATTCCAAGTGGTATCTGCCCTTCTTCCTGGCAGTGGAACGATTTTCGGGCGTGCAATTCTTAAAACGCCCCTTCTTTCAGCGTTTCAGCCGCTATCTGCAGCATTTCTGCCCGCCTGGATGGGAAGTGCATCCCTTTGGGGATGGTTATTGGTGTAAGCCGGATGATGCGGAATGGCCAGGCTTCTTTGCTCAGAATCCATACCACATTTACGGCGAGCGCTTTGGCGGGCCGCTGCTGAAGGAATGGTCAAAAAAGGCGCAGCAGCCGGAAATTTTTAAATTGCATTTGCTGGACGTGTTTTTGCCGGAAGGGGAGTATGATCCATCTTCCCTTGCCGGGGACGTGACCCGGGCCTGTGCTTTTCCGGATACGGGCTATATCAGCCTGCACACCGATCCATGGCACCCGGAAAAGGAACTGGCCCTGGTAGCCCGCTCCAGCCGCTATGGCAGCATCAGCCACGAGCATGCCGATCAAGGCAGCTTTGCCCTTCTTTGCGGCGGCACGGCGCTGATTTCGCCTTCCGGTTACTTTGGCCGGGGCTATGGCACCAAGCACCATAGGGAATGGACCAACCATACCCGGGCTCATAATACCATCCTGGTAAACGACCAGGAGCAGGAGGATTTCAGCTACCGCGCCACCGGCAAGGTGCTCTATGCCCGGGATGAGGAAGATGTATTGAAAGGTGCGGTGGATCCTTCCCATGCCTATGAGCAAGTGGAAAAATGGCAGCGCAGCTTTGAACTGAGGGAAAACGAGCTTGTGGTGGAAGACGAAATTGAACTGAAGGCTCCCGGAAAAATTTCCTGGCTGCTCCATGCCCTATCAGAACCCTTGATTTCGGGAAATCAAATTTCTCTCACCCGAAAAGGCATTCATTTGGAGATCATTCCCGAAGGAAACGATCTAAAGAATCCTTCCGTCAGCGATCAGTTTGATACGCCGCTGAATGAAGGCGAGCCGGAGGCCTATCACGTCACCATGCCCCAGCAGTATCATATGAAATGGGAAACGGAAGAAAAAAAGAACCATCATATCCGGGTACATTTCAAGGTGTGCAGGTAAAATAAAAAAGCGCCATCTTGGCGCTTTTTTGGTGAAATTTACAGCGCATAGGTTTCCCACAGGGAATTTTTGCCCAGGCGCACGGCGTGGTCAAAGCCCACGGAGCGCATCAACTCCTCCGATTCATCATAGGCCACATCCAACATTTTAGCATTATGGCAATCAGAATTGAGCATGATTTCGCCCCCTAATTCATGCCATCGTTTCAGCAGGAAGGGAGAGGGATAGGGGGTTGTCAGCGTACCCCGGCCAATGGCGCCGGTATTTACTTCCAAAATGGCGTCCGATTCCCGCATGGCGGTAAGGGCTTCCAAAGCAATGGACTGATAGGCCTTACCCTCTTCATCCCAAAGATGCAGATGCGGATTGCTCTTGCGGATCAAATCTACATGGGCAATGATGGGCGGCTTTTCCCTGCACACAAATTCTGCCAGCATGCCATAATAGCGCTTGGCATATAAAAGGCCATCGCCTCCGCACCCTTCATCCACATACATTTTCACTTCTTCCGGCGACCCATCCACCGCAGGGAAGCAGTGATCATTGAGGGGCATCTGATGGACGGCAGCCAAATGGAAATCGTAATCCTTGGGATCAAGGGCGCAATAATAATCCCGCTCAATGCCCAAATAGATGGTCATTCTTCCCTCATATTCCTTTTGCAGGCGGCGGATTTCCTCCCGGTAGAGGGGCACTTTATCCAGCGGCATGGAATAATGATCTTCATACTGGCCGGTGAGCTGATAGGTCATGGTGGCATGGGAAGAAAAACCCAAGGATACAAAGCCCTTTTCATAGGCAGCAGCGGCCATTTCGGCAGCAGTGGATTTACCATCGCAAAACTGGGTATGCACATGGGCAGAAGAGAGGGTTTTCATCAGAGTACCTCCGCAATGAGCTTCTTGGCTTTTTCCAGGCAGGTGGGCGTACAGGCCCATATGCCGCAGGCATCGTCAAAATAAGGTTCATCATGGCCCATGGAGAAGAAATACCCGCCTGCTTCCTGAATCAGCAGGCACCCCACCGCCACATCCCAGGGCCGAAGCCGCATTTCAAACATGATATCAGATCGGCCACAGGCCACGTCACTCAGGTCTACTGCGGCGGAACCGGTGCGCCTTAAATCCCCGGCCTGCAGGAGGAATTGCTCCGAGAGCTTCATGGTGCGCTTCACCAATTCCGCATCGTAGGGAGCGGTGCCGTAAGAAACAAGGGCATTTTCAAAGGGCGTATCGGATACGTGGATTCGTTCTCCGTTTCGGAAAGCGCCCTTGCCCTTTTCGGCAGTGAACATTTCATCGGAGTAGGGATTATAATTTACGCCCAGAACGGGCTGTTTATTTTCAAGAAGCGCAATGGAAACCATGGAAAGATTCCTGCGGCGCATAAAATTATTGGTGCCGTCGATGGGATCTACTACAAAGGTGGGCGCATCGGTGAGGGGCTCGTTTTCTTGCTCCTCTCCGAAAAAACGGCTGCCAGGCAAAAGGGGAAGCAGAGCGTCCTTCAGAAAATTTTGAATGGCTACATCGGCGTCAGTGACGAAATTATAATGGCCTTCCTTCTGGTGGGTGGCGGCATTCTGGTATTTGAGCATCATGCTGCCTGCTTCCCGGGCGATGGCTTGGATTTTCTGGATCATTGGGTAAAGGGCCTCCTTGAACGTGATTCAATGGAATTTTACCATGAATTTCTGTTCTTTTCAATCCGAGTATGCTATAATTAGCCTGAAAAGCAGAAAATTGTAACAGGCGGACAGAAAAGCATGGAAAAAATCATCGATCAAAGGGAGATCATGGCCTCCCGCAGCATTCAAAGAGATTTCAGAAAGCCCATCTGGCGGAGGTTTTTATCCGCTGTGCGCACCTATGAACTGATTCAGCCCGGGGATCATGTGGCGGCGTGCATTTCGGGGGGAAAGGATTCGTTGGCCCTGGCGGTGTGCCTGCGGGAGCTGGCCAAGTACAGCGATGTGCCCTTCAAGGTATCCTATCTTTCCATGGACCCTGGCTATACAAAAGAAAACCGGGAGCGAATGATCGAAAACGCGGAAAAACTGGGCTTTGAATTAAATGTATTTGACAGCCCGATTTTTGAAGCGGTGGAATCGGTGGACCGGGGGGCATGCCATGTGTGCGCCTCCATGCGGCGGGGGTATCTGTATAAGGAAGCAAAGAAGCTTGGCTGCAATAAAATCGCCTTGGGGCATCATTTGGATGACGCGGTGGAAACGATTCTTTTAAGCCTTATTTACGGCGGCGAATATAAAACCATGATGCCAAAAGTGAAAAGCAAAAATTTTGAGGGAATGGAATTGATCCGTCCCTTGTATCTGGTGCGCGAGCGGGATATTATCGCCTGGCAGCAGTTTATGGGGCTGGATACCCTGCGCTGCGCCTGTAAGGTAACAAGGAGCGAGGATGGGGGCAAGCGCAAGCAGGTAAAGGATATGCTATCTGCCTGGGAACAGGAAAACCCGGCGGTATTTGGCAATATTTTTCATTCTATTGAACATGTGAATCTGCAGACTGTGCTGGGCTATCAGATGCGCACGGATGCCCCGATTATTCGGGTGGCCTGCGGAGAAGAAGCAAATGAAGAATAAGCAAAGCGGCGGAAAAAATCCGCCGCTTCATTGATTATGGTGCGCCGCCCTGCTGGCGGGTCATTTTCCGGTATGCGCCCGGAGGTATGCCGGCATATTTTTTGAAATAGGCATGGAAATGATATTCGTTGGTAAAGTGCATTTTTTCGCTGATGCTTTTCAGGGAAAGATCGGTGGCTTCCAAAAGCTGCTCTATGCGATGGATCCTTTGGGCCTGGATATAGGCTGCAGGCTGCCCCAGGGCGTTTGATAAAAAAATGCGGGAAAGCTGCTTGGTGCATAAGTGGCAGTAGTCTGCTACATCCGATACCTTGATATTCAGTTCAATATTATCCTGGATAAATTGCTTGGCCAGAATGATGCGGAGATCTTCGGTCTCATCATCATCAAGAGCGGGGGTGGATTCTCTGAAACCGCACAAGCGAAGCATAATAACCAATGCCTCAAAAATCCGTCCTTCTATGATAGCGGCTGAAAAGGCGCTTTTCATTTTATGTTCATTGAAAGCAACGGTTATGGACGCGCCTATGGCTTCTCCGGCGCAGATATGAAAAATACCGCGTAGAGAATAAAAGGGACTTCCGGAAACGGCCGAAAATGTGATGCCGATTTTGGATGTTTCGGGAGAAAAATCAATCAGCGTATGCTTGGTGCCCGGAGGGATCAGCAGGAATTCCCCTGCCCCTACGGTAAGGGATTCGCTGCCAATTTGATAGCGCTGGCTGCCGTTTATGGTATAGTGGATTTCAAAATTGGTGTGGTAATGTTCCTTGCGGGAAGCATTTTCGCCGTCTCGGGCATAGGTGAGATATTTAAAATAACAGTTCTGTATGCCGATCTGCCCAAGAACGGAGCAGCTTTCCGCCTGCCGGTAAATGATTTTCATGGCTTTTATCCTTTCAGAAAGATCCGGATACATCTTATCACATTTTTTCTTCTTTGCAATATAATGTCCTAAATTGATAAAAATATGTCCTGAATAAGAATTGCGGAGAAAATGCGGAAATTATATAATACAAAAAAAGATCGGAGGAAGATATACATGGAGATTTTTACCACCATGATCACCCCTTTTACGGAAGACGGCAGCGTGGATTTTGAAACGGCTGAAAAATATGTGGATTGGTATTTTGAAAACGGGCTCACGGGAATTTTTTCCGTGTGCCAGTCCAGTGAAATTTTCTATCTGTCGCTGGAGGAAAAGGCCGAACTGAACCGCCGGGTGTACGCCCGGGCAAAGGCCCTTGAAAAGAAACATGGAAGAAAATTTACCGTGGTTTCCTCCGGCCATACCAGCGATACCTTGGAAGAACAAGCAAAGGAATTAAACGCCGTGATACAATCCGGCACCGATGCATTGATCCTCATCACCAACCGGCTGGACCCGGAAAACAAAGGGGACGATGTGTTTATTGAAAATGCGGAAAAGCTGCTTGAAATGCTTCCTAAGAATGTGAAGCTGGGCTTATATGAATGTCCCTATCCTTACAAAAGGCTAGTGACGCCGAAAATTCTGGATTGGTGCATGAAAACCGGGCGCTTTGCCTATATGAAGGATACCTGCTGCAACGCTGCCATGATGAAGGAGAGGTGTGCGCAGCTGAAAGGAAGCGGCTTTCTGCTGCTCAATGCCAATTGCCAGACCCTTCTTGAAAGCATGCAAAACGGCGGAGACGGCTATTGCGGGATCATGTGCAATTACCATCCCCGGCTTTACAGCTGGCTGGGAGAGAACTATAAGAAGGCGCCCGAAAAGGCGCAGCTGGTGCAATCGGTGATCGGCACCTTTGGCTTTACGGAAGTTGGCCTTCCTTATCCCTTGACCGCCAAATACCATATGGGGCTTTGCGGCATCCCCACCGAAAATATAGCCCGCAGCCGCAGAAGCGAAGAAATGACCGATTACGCCAGAAGCTGCATGGAGCAGATGAAGCGGGTCACCGATTACATGGAACGCATGCTGAAAGGAATGGAGAAATAATGAAAGGCTACAATCTGTGGAGTTATCGTCCTTATAAGCCCCTATTATGGAATACGGGGGATCTTTACATCTGTCGGGTGGTACCATATCAAAACGCCATTCATTTTGAATGGCTGAATGGCGGGGAAAAGGAATACCAGGTATTCTACCGGGAACGGGAGATGGATACATTCCTTTTCTGGGAAAAAACTGAAAAAAACGAAAGCGATATTACCGGCCTGAAAGATCAGACGGATTATGAATTCTATGTGGCGGCAGGGGATAAAAAGAGCCGTGTTCGCCTGGCCCGGTGCGGAGAAAGCGTTGGCACAGTGGTGAATTATCTGCACCCGGATGACGAAGTATATGCCTTTTCCGGGCGGTATCTGTGCTCTCCTTCCTTTGTGCGCCATCCGGAGGGCTATCTTCTTTCTTCCATGGACTTATATGCCCATGCCCATCCTCAGAACCTGACCTTGATCTTCCGCTCCGATGACGATGGGGAAACCTGGCATTATGTGAGCGAACTGATGCCCTGCTTCTGGGGGAAATTATTCATCCATAAGGGCGAATTGTATATGCTCTCCTGCTCCACCGAATACGGGGATCTTTTAATCGGGAAATCCGTGGACGGAGGGAAAACCTTCTGTGCTCCCGTTTGCCTCCTTCGGGGAGCTAATGGGAAAAATGGCAGCGTAGGTGTTCATAAGAACCCCCAGAATATGCTCTACCATCAGGGGCGGCTCTACGGCACCCTGGAGTGGGGCAGCTGGGCCAATAAGGAATATTACCATGCCGCCATGGTGATGAGCTGCGATGAAAACGCTGATCTGATGCAGCCGGAAAACTGGCATTTTTCGGAGCCGGTGAAGTATGATCCTGCCTGGCCGGGAACCGCCAAAGGGGAGACCATGGGCAATATCGAGGGTACGTTGTGCGTATCGCCGGAGGGGACGCTTTACAACGTGATGCGCTATAATATCCGGAATGCGGAGCCTAAATACGGCCTGGTGCTGGCTTACAAAGTGAATACCCAGGATCCGGACGCACCCTTGGAATATTCCCACGCGATCAAGATGCCCTGTAATAATTCCAAGTTTACCATTAAATACGATGGAATATCCCGGAAGTATTATTCCATAGGCACGCGAATTGATTGTGAAGAGCGGGTGGGGGGAAGGAACCTTTTATCCCTGCTTGCTTCGGATGATATGGAAAATTGGAGGGTGCTGTGCGATCTGATGGATAAGCGGGATGAGCCCATGGAGAAGGTGGGCTTCCAGTATGTGGATTTTGAATTTGAGGGGGACGATCTGATCTACCTGTGCCGAACCGCCATCAATAATGCCCATAATTTTCACGATTCCAATTATCAGACCTTCCATCGAATCAAAAATTTCCGGGAACTGGGGAAATAAAAATCGGGCTGCTGAAAAAACGCAGCCCGATTTTTTTGCATACTATAGGAAGCAGCCCATTTCCATGCGCACTTCATGATTCTGCGCATCCTGGTTGGAATACTCGCAGGCGTTAAACCCCATAAATGTGAGCCCTTGGCTCAAATAAAAAGCGATGGCGCCGCTGTTGCAGCTTTGGGTTTCCAATATCAGGGCGCGCCGGCCCTGGGCCCTGGCAATTTCCCGGGCGCGGGTCATAAGCAGCGTGCCAAAGCCCCGGCGGCGATAGCCCTCCTGCACGAAAAGATTGGTGATGCGCAGGCGATTATTCCAATTTTCCGGAGTCACTTCCATGATCGCCACCAATCGATTGCCGTCCCAAAGACCATAGGCATGAGGATCATCCCAGTGGGGCGCAAAGAGATGGGCTTCAAATTCCTTGTGGATGGGTGGGCTGGGAGTGCGCACGAATTCCAGGGCGAATACATTTTTTGTGGCGCGGATTTTTAAATCGTAATAGGCTGTGCTGTCGTAGGTGAATACCAGCTTGTATCCTTCGAATTGTTCCCGGGGCAGCTCGGCGATGCGCATGAGGATCGCTCCTTCGTGTAAACTGATGTAGAATTATAGCATAAAATAACAGGTTTGAAAAGAAATAAGGGGAATTTTCATGCAAGGACAACAATATATTGTGGGTTTTAGAAAAAAGGCTTGCATTTTGCCAAAGAGTGTGATAGAATAGCAAAGCTGTCAATGATGGATGTTTCGCGGTGAAAGCCGCGTGACCGCAAGAGTAATTCCCCTGGGGAGGTAAATTACAATGGGCAAGTTTTGTGAAGTGTGCGAAAAGGGTCTGATGACCGGCCACAACGTGAGCCATTCCAACCGCAAGAGCAGCCGCACCTGGGCTCCTAATGTCCAGAAGGTTCGCGTGGTTGTGGAAGGCCGTCCGATGCGTCTGAACGTGTGCACCCGTTGCCTGCGCAGCGGTTATGTGCAGCGCGCTCTGCCCACCGTGAAGGCTGAAGGCGAAGAGGCCTGATTCTTTTCCGTCACCGCAATAAACCACCTGAGATACGGTGGTTTTTTGCGTATCTATAATGAAAGGATTTTTCTGCAAAAAGAAACCGGCGCAGATCCATGCGCCGGTTTTTGATTTAATTGGGAGCGGGCGTTGCGGAAAGCGGCTTTTCTACAAAGCTGGCCATGACGTAGCCCGTGATATCATTCATTTTCACCTGCAGCCATTCGCCCATTTCCTGGGTGACGATCAATTCCTGATTGTAATACAGCTGCCGGAGCACGGCGGAGGCTGTATTGGGCTCTGCACGCATGTTGAGGTAGGAATTGACGCCGATATTGGTAACGGCCACTTTGTATTCATTGGGCCCGGGGGTGGCGGAAAGAAGAACAGGGGTGGGCCGAGGTGTGGGCGTGGCGGCCGGGCCTGGGGTAGCCAGAAATTGCTGGCTTAAGGCGGCAGGCAGCCGGAAGGAATAGGAGAGGGTTTTCAGCTCCATGCGGGGGTAGTAGAAGCGCAGGATCTGGGTATAGGTCCATTCGTAATCCCGGGCCATGCACTGGGCGCCTCGCTGGCTCATGCCCACGCCGTGGCCATAGCGCCTGGATTCCAGAATAAAAGCATCCTCTGTTTCGCGGATGGAGAAAATTTCATTGCTGCCGCCATTGATTGAAAGATTCAATGCGCTTTCCACATCAGGAAACAAATCCAGGGAAATTTCAATGGGCTCGTCCAAAGCTTTCAAGGGTCCCCACTGCTCTTTTTGAGAGGGTTGCGGTGCTTGGGTGGGCTGCGCGAAAATGGATACTTCCTCTTCATCGCTTTGCAGCAGCATTTGCCGGGCCTGCACGGAGAGGGAAAGGGTGAGCAGAGTCATCAGCCTGGAAGGGGAATCGGTGTACATGGGCAGCGAAACCTTGGCATTTTGTACCCCGGTGATTCGGATATTCTGGATATCCCCGTCATATCCCTTGGCCTCCAGGGCTTCGGACAGGGCAAAGAGCACTTTTTCTTCCAGCGCACCCAAGAAGGAGGACTCCGAAGCGGCTTTGGGGAATGCGAAGGATTTTACTACGCTTTCGGCATTTTCCAGGTCATAGGGATCATCCGCCATGATGAGGTAACCGTCCTCGCCGCTTCGTCCCCAGACATGGGCAACCAGTTCGGTTTGCCCGCCGTTGCTGGCGGAATAATAGCACATGGCCATTTTCCCCTTGTAATATCCGCAGATGCCTTGGGTTTCCGCCACGGCCTTGGCGGCGTTTTCGTGAGCGGCTTTGACGCCGTTGTAAGCTTGATCGTTGGTATTGTCCACCAGGTCGTAATCGTCATTGGAGCCCACTTTGCTAAGCGCATAAGTGCGGGCGGCGATGGCCTGGGCTTTTAGCGCTTCCAATGGGAAGGAATCGCTCATTTCATAGGGTACCACGCCCAGAAGATATTCCTCTACCGGGGCATGGAGCACAGCGCGAAGCTGGCCGTTTTTGATGGTCAGGTAAAGATCGCCAGGGTGCAATTCATAAGCGCCGTTAAAGCGCAGGCCGTTTTCTTTGCCTTCTTCTGCCTGGCGGCGGGTGAGCACCAATTTTGTTCCTGCGTCCAGCGCCATGCCTTCATAATAGACCATCAGGGTGCCGCTGGCGCAGGAGACAGTGAGCTGGCTTCCGCGCTGGAAGGAAAGATCATTCAGGGTGTAGCTTCCGTCCAGAGCAATTTTTACCTGATCGGTCAGGTTCAGCTTGGTGAGCAGCACCCGCACAACGCCGTTCAGCGTTTCCGCACGGGCCGGGAAGGAAAGCGGCAAAAGAATCAGCGCCGTGAGCAGGGCGATATGACGAATGAATTTTTTCAAAATATGCTTCTCTCCTTTTTTCGAGGGATTGGAAGGGTGGGCGTTACTTTTCCAACCGATGCAGCAAATTGAAATCACGCACGGTGGAAAGTGCGCACCAGAACATGGCGTGGGTTTGCTGGTAGCCGCAGATCAGCCCCTTTTCATTTTTGATGGGGGAGATTACTTCCGTGCCGGGAATCACTTCCCGGACGGCATTCTTCACCCGATCATCGGCGCTTTCGCTGTAGGGATCGGCGGCCAGCACCTGCTTTTCGCCATCTGCCACGCGTGCGCCAATCAGCGCCACGATATGCCCTGCCCGCAGATTGCAAAGGGCGGCGCCACCCTGCAAAAGATGGCTGTGCAAAGTATCAAGATCATTGCGAAGGCCGTCAAAATTGTAGGTGAAGCCATGCTTTTTAGCCAGGCCGTGTTCCATCATGGTGGCAAGAAGCACGGGCCGATCCGTACCGTCATCCCCTCGGCCGCCGTATTGGCAGGCAAAATCGGCCAGTTCTTCCGGGCACACGGGTTCGCCCTTTAAATACCAGGCGGCATTGGCCACGGAGAAAATGCCGCAGCCGGCGTTGGTGAGGGTGGAGCCGTTGTTCTGATAGGCGTAGGGGTGGGTCCATTCCCGGCAGCGCTGATTGCAAAGCTCATAGTGAATCCCTTCATAGTCCACGGGAATATATTTTCCGGTTACATTCATTTTTATACGCACCTCGCTTCATGAATTATACGGGCAGATTTATTATAACGGATGAACGCAAAAAAGCCAATGCCCAGTTTTTTCTTTCTTCGAAAAGTTTACACTTTCTGCAAAGTGTGGTACAATAGCTAAAACGGTGAAAAATGGGAAAGGCGGAAAACGTTGCTATGCAAGCTAATTTGATCAAACGGCTCTTTGCACCGGAGTATCTGGTGAAAAAGGAACATCGCTTGGGTGAATTGCCGGGAGCCAAGCAGGCGTATCGGGATGTATTCAGGATTGCATTCCCCTCCGTGGTGGAAATGGTGCTGATGAGCCTGATTAGCTCCATCGATACCATGATGGTGGGCAATTTCCTGGGCGCCGAGGCGCTTTCGGCCGTAGGCCTTACCTCTCAGCCCCGCTTGGTGCTGCTTTGCGTGTTCATGGCGCTCAATACCGGCATCACGGCCATTGTGGCACGCAGAAAAGGTGAGGGCAGGCAGGATGCCGCCAATGCCACCATGCGCAATGCCCTGATGCTGGCTGTGGCCCTGTCTTTGGTGATTATGGCGCTTGCTCTTGTATTTGCTCGGCCGTTTTTGATGCTAGCCGGCGGCAATACCACCACGGATGAAAAGGTATTTAATGATGCTGTGGACTATTTTAAGATCATGGCATATTCTCTGCCCCTGAGCGCCATTTCCCTGAGCATCTGTGCGGCCCAGCGCGGCATCAGCAAAACCAAGCTGACCATGTATGTGAACATGACCAACAACCTGGTCAACGTATTTTTTAATTATTGCCTGATTGCCGGCAACTTTGGCTTCCCGCGCCTGGAAGTAAAGGGCGCGGCTATTGCCTCTGTAATCGGCCTGGCGGTGGGCTGCGTGCTGGCTGTTGCCACGGTAATTCGGGGCGGCAAGCACAAGGGATATCTGCATATTTCCATTAAAGATAAGTGGCGCATCGATAAAAGCGCCATGCGCTCCATTGTGAAGGTGGGCAGCAATGCCATGCTGGAGCAATTAGGCCTGCGCGCCGGCTTCTTTATCTATGGTCGTTTGCTCTTCTCCCTGGGTACCACTATGTATGCCGCTCATTCCATCTGCCTGCAGATTTTGAGTATCACCTACACACTGGGCGATGGTCTGGCGGTGGCTGCCACAGCGCTGGTGGGCCAGAACCTGGGCAGAAAGCGTGCGGATCTTTCCATGCTGTACGGCAAGATATGTCAGCGCTATGCCGTGGTATCCGCTTTGATTCTGGGCAGTATGGTAGCCATCTTCCGCCATCAGATTGTGGGGCTGTTCCTGGGTGAAAATACGACCAATGCCGAAGTGGTATTGCAATATGCCGCACAGACCATGCTGGTCGTTGCGTGCATCCAGCCCTTCCAGACCAGCACCGTTTCCCTGGCAGGCGCATTGCGCGGAGCGGGCGATAATATTTACGTGGCCATCATCGCCACCAGCTGCGTGCTGGTGCTGCGTACCCTTCTCACTTCTTTGGCTGTATATGTTTTTGTTCCGCTTTGGCCCGATCGCCTGGACCTGACGCTTACCTGGATTTTCGGCTTATTTGAACTGATTGCGCGCTTCTTCTTCTTCTATCCCCGTTTTTCCAGCGGCAAGTGGAAGGATAAGAAGGTGTAAGGAAAGCTGCATAAAAATTCCTTTTTGGGCGCATTCTTTCTTTGGGAGGGATGCGCCTTTGAATTTGGAATGGTATGAGATGCGGGATCGCTTTCGGCAGAAAAGGACTGCCCGGTGGGCATTGAAGGAATATGCCCGCAACGGATGGCAAAGCCCCTGGTTTGGGAAAAACCGCCTGTGGGATCGAATCAGAGGAAAATAATGTGAAAATGTGCTGCATTTTGTTCATGCGGCGCATTTTTTATTCCTATAAAAGTGAAAAATGAGGCTTTGCAGAAGAGGACTGTATGTGGTATAATCAATAGGTTAAAAGGAGGGGTTTACCCTATGCGGAGTATGACGGGTTATGGTCGGCGGCAATTGAGCCGGGAGGGACGGGAAATCACGGTGGAAATGAAAACGGTGAACCATCGTTTTCTGGACGTATCCTGCCGGTTGCCCCGTGCGCTTTCTTTTGCTGAAGACGCCGTGCGCAAGCAGCTTTCAAAGGCGCTGCGCCGGGGCCATGTGGATTTGAATGTGAGCTATCTGAACCTGCGCTCGGATGCCCGGGAGGTAAGGGTGGATGAAGGGCTGGCGGCCCAGTATAAAGAAGCCATTGCAAAGCTTCACAGGCAGGTGGGTGGCGAAAACGACTGCGGCCTTTCCTTTATTGCGGCTCAGCCGGATGTGTTGAATGTGACGGTGTGCGAAGAAGATCAGGAAGCTGTGCTTTCCCTCCTTGCAGACGCTGTGGAAGAAACGCTTCAGGACGTGGTGGCCATGCGGGAGCTGGAAGGGGCTGCATTGAAAAAAGATTTGGAAGAGCATCTTATGGGCGTGGCTAAGCTGCGGGATGAAATCGCCGCCTTGGCCCCGCGGGTGCCCCTTATGTATCAGGAGAAGCTCAAGGCGCGGCTCAATGAGCTTGGGGTAAAGGAAATTGATGAGCAGCGATTGGCCCAGGAAGTGGCCCTGATGGCCGACAGGTGTGCTATCGATGAGGAGCTTTCCCGCCTGGTATCCCATATGAAGCAAATGCAGGATACAATGGGCAGCGCCGGTGAAACGGGGCGACGGCTGGACTTTTTGACTCAGGAGCTGAACCGGGAAGCCAATACCATCGGCTCCAAGGCTTCCGATGCGGATATCACCAAATGCGTGGTGAATATGAAAAGCGAAATCGAAAAGCTGCGCGAGCAAGTGCAGAATGTGGAGTGAGGCCGGATGAAGCTTGTAAATATTGGCTTTGGCAATATGGTATCGGCGGGAAAGATTGTGGCCGTGATTGCGCCGGATTCTGCACCGGTGAAGCGCATGGTGCAGGAGGCAAGGGATCAGGGCAATTTGGTGGACGGCACTGCAGGGCGCCGCACCAGGGCTGTGATCATGATGGACAGCGGCCATATCGTATTATCCGCCATTCAGCCGGAAACCATCGCGGGCCGGCTGCAAAGTGATACGGAGGAGGGGAAGGGCAAATGAGGGAAGAGAGAAAGGGCATGCTGATTGTGGTATCCGGGCCTTCCGGCACCGGTAAAGGCACGATCTGCGAAAAGCTGCTGGCAGAGGATCCCAGCCTTACTTTTTCGGTGAGCGCCACCACCCGCTATCGCCGGGAAACGGAAATTGACGGGGTGCATTACCATTTCATTTCCGAAGAAAAGTACGATGAACTGCTAAAGGAAGATGCGTTTCTGGAGCATGCCACCGTGCACGGGCACCGCTACGGCACGCTCAAATCCCAGGTGGAAGAATTAATGGAAAAGGGATTGAACGTGGTGCTGGATATCGATCCTCAGGGGGCCAGAGAAGTGATGCGCCAGCGACCGGATTGCGTATCCATTTTCATTCTGCCCCCCTCTTACGCCGCCCTTCGGGTGCGGCTCCATACCCGCAACACCGATGATCCCAAGGAAATCGAGCGCCGATTGGGCAATGCCAAAGGCGAAATCGAGCAGATGCATCTGTATCAATATGCTGTGGTAAATGATGATCTGGAACTGGCCTACCAGCAGATTTCTGCCATTATCGCAGCGGAAAAACAGCGTACAACCCGGTATTTCCCCGTGGTTGAATGATAGAGGAGGAACAAATACAATGTCTGTAAACAAGCCTGCTATTGATGAACTTTGCAAGAAGGTGGACTGCCGCTATACCCTGGTGGTGGAAAGCGCCAAGCGCGCCCGGGAACTGGTGGGCGGCGCTCAGCCCTTGATCGACCCCAAAGATATGAAGCCCGTTTCTGTGGCTGTGGATGAAATTAATCGCGGCCTGCTCACCTATCGCCGCAATCTGGAAGACGAAGAGGGCTGATGAACCATGGCACTGGAAGGCAAAAATGTGGTGCTGGGCGTAACCGGGGGAATCGCCGCCTATAAGGCGTGCGAGCTTTGCTCCCGGCTGCGCAAGGCCGGGGCGCAGGTATACGTGATCATGACGAAAAATGCCTGTGAATTTGTGGCCCCTCTCACGTTTGAAACCCTGTCCAATCATCCTGTGGTAACGGATACCTTTAAGCGCCCGGATACCTGGGAGGTGGAGCATATAGCCCTGGCAAAGCGGGCGGATCTATTTGTGATCGCTCCTGCCACCGCCAATATCATGGCCAAAATGGCCCATGGCATTGCGGATGATATGCTCTCCACCACCGTGCTGGCCACCCGTGCGCCGGTGCTCATTGCTCCTGCCATGAATACCGGCATGTGGGAAAATATCGCCACCAAGGCAAACGTGGAAACGTTGAAAGCCAGGGGCGTGCATTTTGTGGGGCCGGATGGAGGGTATCTGGCCTGTGGGGATTCCGGAGCCGGCCGCATGAGCGAGCCTGTGGCTATTTTTGAGGAAATTGAGAAAATTCTCAATCCTCAAAACGATCTGGAAGGCCTGAATATTCTGGTTACTGCCGGGCCCACCCGGGAAAATCTGGATCCCGTTCGCTATATCACCAATCGCTCCAGCGGCAAAATGGGCTATGCCATTGCGGAAGCGGCGGCGGAAAGAGGCGCTCAGGTAACGCTGGTAACCGGGCCTGTGCAATTGCCCGTTCCCAAGGGTGTAAAGGGCGTTTCTATTCTGTCCACCCAGGATTTGTATGATCGGATGATGGAGCTTTGCGATAGCCAGGATATCATCATCCAAGCTGCTGCTCCGGCGGATTTTACCCCTGCGGTTGTGGCTGATCAGAAGATCAAAAAGCAGGGGGACGGTGATCTTACATTGACCCTCAAGCAAACTCCGGATGTGGCCGCTGCAGTGGGCAGGCGTAAAAAGCCAGGGCAGACCTTGATCGGCTTTGCCGCTGAAACCCATCAAGTGCTTGAGCATGCCCAGGGAAAACTGCAAAAGAAAAGCCTGGATATGATCGTGGCCAACGATGTGACGGCTGCAGGCGCTGGCTTTGACGTGGATACCAATATTGTAACCTTTGTAACCCATGAAGGCATGGAAACCATGCCCTGCATGAAGAAGCTTGAAGTGGCGGATGAATTGCTCACCCGTGCGCTTGATTTGCACAAAAGATAAGGAGGCGAAAGGGTGTACGCGGAAATCATCGTGGATATTGCGTCTGAGCAGGTGGACCGCGTATTTACCTATCGCGTGCCGGAAAATATGGCGCTTGAGCCTGGGATGCGGGTGAAGGTGCCCTTTGGGCCCAAGGAAAAAGAGGGCTTTGTGATCCGCCTGAAGGAGCAATCGGATTATGATGAAAGCAAAATTAAGCCCATTCATTCCTTGCTGGAGGATTATCCCGCGCTGCTTCCAAAGCTGATGGAGTTGGCTTGGGAGATTCGGGAAAAATGTCACTGCCCTCTTTGCGAGGCGCTTAGATTGATGCTCCCAGCCGAAATGCGGGGCGGACGCATCAAGGTGAAAACCGAGGAATATGCCCGCCTTTTGATCCCACAGGATCAGATTGATGAAGCGATCCAAAAGCAGGGAAGAGCCCAGAAAAGAAAATTGCTGATCACGCTTTTGTCCGATGGCCAGGAGCATCCCATGGAAGAGCTGAAGGCCATGATCAGCAATGTGCGGGAGCCCCTTAAATATCTGGTGGAAAAGGAAATGGCGGAGGTGTATGAAAAGGAAGCCCTCCGCTCGCCTTACTATGGCCGGGTGGACGCGCCCCCGGATCCGGAACTGACGGATGAACAAAAGGAAGTGCTTTCCGAGCTGATTCCGGCGCTGAAAAAGCCTCAAAAGCCTTTTCTTCTGCACGGGGTGACGGGCTCCGGCAAAACGGAGGTGTACATCCGTTTGGTGCGGGAAGCACTGCGCCAGGGCAAGGGCGCCATTATCCTGGTGCCCGAAATCGTGCTCACCCCCCAGATGATCAATTGGTTCCGTTCCCGCTTTGGGAATGCCATGGCAGTACTTCATTCCCGACTTACGCCCGGTGAGCGCTTTGACGAATGGCGGCGCATCCGGATGGGGCATGCCCGGATTGTGATTGGGGCCCGGTCAGCGGTATTTGCACCGGTTGAAAATTTGGGCGCAGTGATTGTGGATGAAGAACACGAGCAGACCTATCTTTCCGAGCGCTTTCCCCAGTATGACGCCCGGGATATTGCCGTTTCCAGAGGAAAAAGGGAGGGCGCGGTGGTGCTTTTATCCAGCGCCACGCCCAGCATCTATTCCTACGCCATGGCCAGGCGCGGGGATTATATCCTCACCGAAATGCCCTATCGTGTAGCGCATCGGCCGCTGCCAAAGGTGCACATCGTGGATATGCGAAATGAATTGCGGCTGGGGAACAATAGCATGTTTTCCGGGCTGCTTTCCCAAAAATTGGAGGAATGCATCGCCAAGGGGCAGCAGGCCATGCTGTTTATCAACCGTCGGGGCTATGCCAGCTCCGTCAACTGCCGCAAATGCGGCGAAACCATCAAATGCGATCGCTGCGACGTATCCATGACCTATCACAGCGTGGATCATACCCTTCGCTGCCACTACTGCGGGGCAATCCATCCCATGCCCAAGCAGTGCCCCTCCTGCCAGAGCACCTATATCAAGCCCATGGGCACGGGTACTCAGCGGGTGGAGGAAGAACTAAACAAGCGCTTTCCCGGGGCCGGGGTGATTCGCATGGATGTGGATACAACCGCAGGGAAGAATGCGCATTTTGAATTGGTGGATCGCTTTCGGGCAGGGCAAGCAAAAATTTTGCTGGGTACACAGATGATCGCCAAGGGGCTGGATTTTCCCAAAGTCACCCTGGTTGGGGCCGTGATGGCCGATCTTACCCTGAATTTTCCCGATTATCGCTCGCCCGAACGCACGTATCAGCTATTGGTGCAGGTGGCAGGACGGGCCGGGCGGGGGGAAGAGCCGGGTGAAGTGGTGATCCAAACCTATCAGCCCGATCATTACGCCATTGAAGGCGCGGCAGACCAGAATTACCGGGATTTTTTTGCCCGGGAATTCAGCCGCCGCCGATCCGATCTGTATCCTCCCTTTACCTTGATGGTGCGTTTCCTGTGCGAAGGCAAAGAGATGGATGCGGCCCTGGAAACGGCGGAAAAGATCAAGGATCAAATCATGAAAGAATATTCCGGCACGGCCCTGGGGAAAAGAATTCTCTTTATCCGCGCTGACGAAGCGCCCATTGCCAGGATTCAGGATAAGGCCCGAGCCCACGTGCTCGCCCATAGGCATCATAGCAACGTCTGCGCCCAGGGTGAAAAAGCCGATGCCTATGACCAAAAACAAGGCTGACACGCTGAATATTATTATCTCTCTCATTCCCAGATCGACCAGGGGCGTGAGGTTGAGGATAATAACTATCAGCGTTACCGGCAACACCGAGAACAGCGCCTCTTTTATTTTTCCTAAAAGTAATCTTTTCATATCTCTCCGAGGTTTGATGATTTACTTATATATATGTGTGTTCCCCCTGACAGTATACAACTCTCGGGGGGAACGGATGTATTAAGCTTACATTCCAAACAGCAGCCACAGCAAAATATACGCCGGGATAATTGCTGCCAGGGTGAAGGGAATACCGATCTTGAAGAAGTCGGAATTCTTTACGGTATAGCCCTCTTTGCGAAGAATACCTATACCCGTTATATTAGCCGACGCGCCGATAGGAGTACAGTTGCCGCCAAGGGTTGCGCCGGAGAGGAGTCCGAAATAGAGAACTGTGGGGTCTACGTTCAGCGCCGCCGCAAGTCCTGCGATGACGGGGATCATTGTTGCAACGTAGGGAATATTATCGATAAACGCGGAGATGACAACGGACGCCCACACGATAACGGTATAGAGGACGAACACGTTGCCGCCGCCCAGCTTGGCAAGCAGGCCTGCAGCTGCGTCAATAACGCCCTGCTCAGATATACCGCCTATCATAAGGAAAAGGCCTAAGAGAAGTCCGATAGTCTGGAAGTCGATCTCCTTAAGGGGAGCTGTGATAGCGGTGATATTCTTTTTCTTTATGAGGTTATAGACGAGTCCTATGACCAAAAGCACGCAGCAGATAAGTCCGTTTGTGATATCGGGCTTATTCGGAATAAAAGACGCACCGATGAGGAGCACGATGATTCCCACAAGCAGCACGGTAGGCACGTAATCAGTTACCTTTGTGCGCTGTGCGGCCTTTGGGATCGCTCCCTTTTCGCGTCTGAAGATGAATGCGATTATTATTGCAGACAAAACGGCGCCCAGCTCTACGATAAAGAACATACCGGGCTTGCCCTTATACCAGAAGAAGTCGAGGAAGCTCATATCAAGGGTGGAACCGAGCATTATTGCGGTGGTATCACCGACGAGGGTCGCTGCGCCCTGAAGATTGGACGATACGGCGATAGCGATGATAAACGGAACCGGATTCGTATTAAGCTTTTTGCATATCTCAAGAGCCACCGGCGCTATCATAAGAACTGTGGCAACATTATCGATAAATGCGGATATGATTCCCGCAAACAAAGCCATGGCAATAGC
>SVGW01000045.1 GCA_015056125.1 Clostridiales bacterium
TTCCTCACCTCTGCCGTCCAGAATATGAAACGGATCGTCAAGGCGATCTTTTCTTGTTTTATTTCCTTTCCCTATGCTAAAACGCCATGTTCTCTCTCGAAAACATGGCGTTTTTCAGCGGTCTGAATGATATATGAAAATTTTCGTTGTATCATTTGAAAAAATACAAAAGAGGGAGGCTCCATTATGCTTGGAAAAATTACATTCACAGACAAAAATCACGAGCTTTGCGAACGAGAAATATTTGTTTCACAATGCGTTCCGGGAGCAGAGACGCTTCAGGTTTCAGATCAAGGTGACAGCGGATTTATGGGATTTGGTGTTGCGATCACGCCTTCTTCCTGCTATGAATTGAGCTTGATGGATCCTTTGAAGAGAAGAGAGCTTCTGCGCCAAATTTATTCCAAGGATGGACTTGGGCTTTCTGTGGGGAGAATTTGCATAGGCTCCAGCGATTATTCCCCTGAGATATATTCTTACGACGACCATCCCTTCGACACCTCGCTTGAGCATTTTTCGGTTGAGCGCGATGAAAAGTATATTATCCCGATGATCAAGGAAATACTGGAAATCAATCCGGATATATACCTTTTCGCTTCGCCGTGGAGCCCTCCCGGATGGATGAAAACAGGGGGATCAATGTGCGGCGGATATATGCGTGAGAAATATGTGGATTGCTATGCTGACTATATTATCAAGTTTATTAAAGCATATGCTGCGTACGGTATTCATATTTCCGCGATAACACCGCAAAATGAGCCTGAAACACAGCAAAGCGGACAAATGCCTGCCTGTATCTGGCATCCCGAAATCGAAGCGCGCTTTATAAAGCTTTTACGACAGAAGATCAATGAGGAATCTCTTGATGTAAAGATCTGGATGTTTGATCACAGCTTTAATGGCACGGAGAGGGTGCTTTGGTCGCTGGAAAATTGTGAAGGACTGGCCGAGGATTGCGACGGTGTTGCGTTCCATTACTATGGAGGCGTTATAGAGCAGACGAAGGCTGTAAAAGAGGCATTCCCGAAGCTTGCCCTCCACTTTACAGAGGGCGGCCCAAGACTCACCGATCATTATGATACCGATTGGTGTAAATGGGGACTTATGATCATCAAGGCGCTGCAAATTGGATATCATTCCTTCACGGGCTGGAATCTTATGCTTGACGAAACCGGTGGCCCTAACGTTGGTCCCTTCATGGGCATATGCGGTGGTTTGGTAACACGGGATTCACAAAATGGCGAGCTGAACTACAGCGGCCAGTATAAAGCCTTTTCCCATATCGCTCCTTATATTACACCGCAATCAAGGATCTATCCCATATCTTCAAGCCATATTCATCACTTACGAATGAGCCAATATCCCAAATCTTCCAGGGAAATCGAAGGGGTGCTGATTGATAATCAGGATGGCAAAAAAATAGCAGTAATTGTGAATCCAAACAGCCAGGGATGCCAGACGCAAATAGAAATTAACGGTAAGCTTTGGTACGCAGAGCTATACCCGAATAGCATATTCACGATGGAAATAGAAACATAAGATGGTTTACTAATTGAAAAAAATGACCTCCGGAAGAGCCGGAGGCCATTTTCTTTACAGAGAAATCCATTCGCCGTAGGTGGAAAGGATAAAGCGGATATCGGGAGCTAATTGGCCAGCCTTTCTCCCATTTCCTTGGCGAAATCCAAGTGATGAGGAATTACGATTCTGCAGCCAAGCTCTGCGCAAACGTGTGTTGCATGGCGGCCTTCTACATGCGGGATGCTTTTGCGTATTCTGTGGGGGCTACGCCCGTTTTTTGCTTGAAGGCTTTGGAAAAATGATGTACGGAGGAAAAGCCCAATCGCTCTGCTACTTGGGTGATATTCAAAGATGTTTTTGCAATCAGCCTTTGTGCTTCCAGGATTTTCAGGCCATTGAAATAGGCGATGGGGGATTGGCCGCAGTTTTTTTGCACCAGGCGGCGGAGGGTAGCCACGCTGAACCCCAGATCGGCGCTGATTTGATTCAATGTGAGCACACATCTGATATTCCTGATCATATAATCGGTAACTTGATTCATCCGGCTCATATTGTAGCTTTCCGGTGGGCGCATGAAATCCAGCAGGAATAATTCCAGTTGATTTTTCACCGTTTGCAGGTCATAAAGGTCGGCATTGTGTTTGAGCACCAGGCCGTACACGCCCGTCCGGGGTTCCAGCAGCCTGGACGCCTTTTCAATGATGGCGCTGAGCATCAATCGCTGCTCTCCTGAGAGGGTGATGACCCGATTGAACAGGAATTCAGGCAGGGATTTTTCCGTTTCAAAGCTGATGATTTCAGCCAGGCCGCCGCTTCCGCCGCCGTGGATTGCATTGGGCGCATAGATCACCATCTGGCCCGCCTTCAAAAAAAGCTTTTTTCCGGCAATAACCGTAAAGCCCTGTTCCTGCGCCATATAGAAGATTTCAGGAAAATCATGCACGTCATCCCGGGTGACGATATGATTCAGGTTGATCCTGAAAGCTGTAATGATACTGTCCACGGTGACCATATTATGTACTTCAGTTTTGCTGTATATGGGCATAAGCATTCCTTTTTTGATACAGATTTGCGCTGTTTTGGATAAAGACAGACGGATTTTCGCTTGGTATAATTCAAGTATATCAAATAAGGAGGTACTTTTCAATGGAAAAAATTCGCTTGGGCCTGGTAGGCTGCGGAAATATGATGAAGACTCACGCCAGCGCTGTGGATGCATGCACGGAGGAATTGAGCATTACGGCGGTATGCGATATTATCCCGGAGCGCATGCAGGAAGTGGCAGCGGTCTTGGATCATCCTTTTATGACCACCGATTACACCCAAATGCTGGATCATGTGGACGCGGTGCTGATCGCCCTGCCGCATGATCTCCATTACGAATGCGGGCTGTTTTTTGCCCATCACAAAAAGCATGTTTTAATGGAAAAGCCTCTTTGCAATACGGAAGAAGAGAGCCTTAAGCTGATTGAAGCGTGCCAAGAAAACAACGTGACGCTGATGTGCGCTTATCCCGTTCGCTACTGGCCGGGGATTGTAAAATTAAAGGAATTGGTGGACAGCGGAGAATACGGCAAGGTGATCATGATGTCTATTTGGACGGAGCAGCTGACGAAATACCCCACGCCCTACCACTGGGGGCATACTGCCCGGCTGGGAGGCGGCCAGCTCTTTTCCCATGGCTGTCACTATATTGATCTTCTTCTCTGGTTCCTGGGCGAGCCTGTCAGCGGCACTCACATCGGCACCAACGTGGGCACGGAATGGCTGATGCGGGAGGGCACTTCTGCAGTGACCATGAAATTCAAAAGCGGCGCCGTAGCCTATCACGGGGCTACCTGGGGCGCCCGGGGCACAAGGCTCGGCTATGATTTCCAGATTCAAACGGAAAAAGGGCTTTTGGATTACGATCATAAAAAGGGCGCGATCACCTTCTATTCCAGAAGCGGCGTGCATGTGCCCGGGCAGGCGGCCCAGCCCACGGAGGAAGTGATCTGGGATCAGGGCAATGGACAAAAGGCTACTCAACATGAAATCAACCATTTTGTGGATTGCGTGTTGCATGGCAAGACGCCCCTGACCAGCGGGGAAGAGGCGCTCAGGAGCCTGAGGGTTATTTGGAAGCTGTATGACGCGGAAAAAAATAATACCGTGGCGGATTTGAGCAATATATAAATCTGAAAAGGAGCCAAACAGCTCCTTTCAGACTGTCAAAAACCCCTGGGATGCGTCGAAGGGCCGCTGCCCTTCGACTGAAATCCGCAGCCGGCGACATGTGCGGCGGCGAGGAGCGGAAGTATTCCGCTTCCTATATCAATTTACGATCGCAAAAATAGGCTTTCCATCCCTTTTCACAGGGCTGGAAAGCCATTTTTGCAGTAAATGTGATGGATCGAATGGAAGACTGCTTTAGCTGACTTCCATTCGCAGTTTGTCGAAAATACTTTTTCGACAAACTGGAAAAGGAGCCAAACAGCTCCTTTTTTTAGATTGTGTTGTATTTTTTTCGGTAATCAGAGGGGGATAAGCCGGTGCTTTCATGAAAGCAGCGGGAAAAATAATAAGGGGAGGAAAAGCCGCAGTCAGCAGCAATTTGCTGGATGGATTTGCCGGTGTAGACCAATTCTTTTTTTCCTTTGTTTACCCGCAGGGCCAGGATATAGGCGTTGGGGTTCAGGCTGGTGGCTTTGAAAATGTTTCTTCTCAATTGGGATTCAGAAATAAAAAATACTTTACATAAAAGTGCAACAGAGAGCGTGGGGTCGGCCAGATGATCCAAAATATACGCGATCACTGCGTCCGTGGGCGCGGCGGTTTTTCCATCGCTTTCTATTTTGCAGGATTGGCTGAGAAGGGAATAGGCGAAGGATTTAGCGGCGAGATGCACATCTGCAGGCTGCTGGTTCCAGGTGGCAACCGCTTTGGAAAATTGCGTATGGAGAAGGGCATAGTTATCCGGGGTAAAAACAGCGGGCGCCGCCAGCTTTTCAAAGGCATCCGGCTCGGTGCATCGAAAATTAAGCACAAAAAAGGATACGGTATCGCTGTGCCGTATGCCTGAATAGGGAAGATTACCCGGCAGAAACAATAGATCGCCCTTCCGGGCCGTCAGTTCCTGCTCGGCAAAATGATAGGTAATTTCCCCCTCCGTAAACAGCACGATACCGTCCATGCGTCGGGGAGCGAAAAAATTCCTTCGCCAATCTTCCAGTTGAATGTAATATATGTTTAAGATTTCGGTCATGCAGATGTCGTTCATAAAATCACCGGCTTTATTATAGCATGATCTTTCATTCTCTTCAATGACGGATTTTTATATTTTCTTTGAAGGATATATGCATGGAAAAGGGCAGTAGATCGTGGTATTTTTATATTGAAGGGAGGAAGGAAATGTGAAACCTTTTGCTGAAAACAGACCCTATATTGAAAATGAATTCCAGTATGCCAAATGGGATGAAACAACCGGCTATTCTCCGGAGGTTCTATTTGAAAAGCTTCAGGAAATGCAGAATGAAAGAACGGATATGCCCCGGCCCATTCTATGCGCCAATGCCTATGCGTATCTTTTGGATCATGTGCAGCTTTCAATCAATGAGCATACGCCTTTTGCAGTGAAAATTAATATCGGGGTAAACTATACTAGCTTCGCTTCCTGGGATATTTACGACAAAGCCCTGTTCCAGCAGCAGCGGGTCAAGGTACTTTCGGAGGTGTTTCCGGAAGAATATGCCCGGATGCGGCTGAGGGAGAGCGTAGGGATGGGCACCATCTGGGCTGATTATTGGCATACGGTACCCAACTGGCCTTTCCTTTTGGAAAAGGGCTTTGCCGGGATTCTGGAGCAGGCAAGGGAATGCCGGCAGGCTCTGCTGGACCAGGGAAAATATGATGAAAAGCAGATCATCTTCCTGGATTCCGTGATCCTCCGCTACCAGGCGATCCTGCGGCTGCTGAAGCGGATGTATGAGTATTCCCTTTCTTTTGATGTGCCAGAATTTTCTGCCTGTATACAACATCTTGCAGAGCATCCGCCCCGAACGTTGTATGAGGTGATGCAGTTTTCCATTCTGTTCTTATATTTTGAAGAAATTGGGTGCGAGCGGGGCAGAACCTTGGGATCCATTGACAGACTGTATCTGCCCTATATGGATGCAGACCGGGCAAACGGGATGAGCCTGGAGGAAATTAGGGAACTGTTTCGGTATTTCTTTATCCATTTTACGGCTTCCAAGCGCTATGCCGAGCAGCCCCTTACCATCTGCGGTGGGGACAGGAAAGGCAATGATTATTCCAACGCCCTCAGCCGCCTGATTCTGGATACGTATGATGAATTAAACATTTATGATCCCAAAATCCATATCCGTTATCATCAGAATCTGGACAGCGAAATATTCAAAAAGGCCATGACCATGATCCGGGGCGGGCACAACAGCATCTGCCTGATCAACGACGAAGCTGTGTTTCAGGGCTATGAGAAACTGGGTATTTCTCGGGAAGAGGCCCAGGAATATGTGGTGCTGGGCTGCTATGAACCTGTGATTATAGGCAAAGAAGAGGCACAGATTGGTGTTACCTGGTTCAATACCGCCAAGTGCATCGAATTTGCCTTAAACGGGGGCAGAGATTTGCAGCTTGGCGCGCAGATTGGCTATGAAAGCCCAATGGCCATCCAATCCTTCGAAGAATTTTTCGATATCTATTTGAAGCATCTGGATGATTGCCTGGATTTTGCCATTGAATTTGGCCAGATGCAGGATGAATATGCCCAGGAGGTAAATCCCACCCCCATTTATTCCTCCACTTTTCCGCAATGCCTGAAAAACGGAAGGGATGTGCATGAGGGCGCACTCAAATATAATAATATTTCGGTAAAATGCTTTGCTCTAGCTACCTCTACCGATTCTCTGGCGATGATCAAAAAGTATGTGTTTGACCGGGGAGAAATTTCCCTGGATGAACTGCGCAGGGCTCTGGTTCAAAATTGGGAGGGCTACGAGGAACTGAGAAACAAGCTGCTTAAAGACAAGGAAAAGTATGGAAACAATCTGGCCATGCCGGACGATATTATGACCGGAATTACCCGGCATCTGGAGGAAAAATACTGCGGCTTGAAGCTCAGAAATGGCGGTCGACTGCGTTTGGCTCTGGATTCCGTTAATAGCTGCATCAATCAGGGCCGACACACTGCCGCCACCCCGGACGGGCGCTATGCCGGCACGCCTGTATCCAAAAATCTGTGCCCGACTCCCGCCATGGACCGCAATGGCATTACGGGCTATATGCAGTCCGTGCTGAAAATCAATGCTGCGGCATTCCTTAATTCCGCCATTTTCGATTTCCTTCTCCATCCCTCTGCTGTGGAAGGGGATAAGGGACTGGAAGATTTTCAATCCCTCATCCGAATTTTCTTTGCGCAGGGAGGCTTTGCGGCCCAAGGAAATATCATCAACGGCGAAACCCTTCGGGACGCCCGGGAACATCCCGAAAAATACGCCACCTTGCAGGTGCGTGTATGCGGCTGGAACGAATATTTTGTGAAAATGAGCAAGGAAAAACAGGATTTGTTTATTCATCAGTGCGAGGAAGGATAAAATGATTTTTGCCATCAAGCCCTTTGAAATCCATGACGGTGACGGCATCCGCACCACCATTTTCTTTAAGGGGTGTCCCCTTCGGTGCAAATGGTGCCATAATCCGGAATCTCTTTCTTTTGAAAAGGAAATTCTTTTTGATGGAGAGCTGTGCGCCCATTGCGGGCGCTGCTCTTCTCTTTGCAGCGCTAATGTGATGCAGGCGGGAAAGCATATTTTTTTACGGGAACAATGCATCCTGTGCGGAAAATGCGTAGAAATATGCCCCAAGGATGCCTTTGAGGCGGCATGGAGGGATATGAGCGCGCAGGAGATTGCCCTGGAAGCCCTGCGGGATGAAATATTCATGAAGGGAAGCGGTGGCGGCGTTACCTTCTCAGGGGGTGAGCCGCTGATGCAGCCGAATTTGTGTGTGGAAATTGCGAAAATACTAAAGGAACATGAAATCAATATTGCGGTGGATACCAGCGGCTATGTTTCCCGCAGGACGCTGGATCAGGTAATTCCCTATGTGGACACCTTTCTTTTTGATATCAAGGCCATCGATGAAAACGTGCATATGGATTGCACCGGAGTATCCAATCGGATGATCCTGGAGAATATCCGTTATGTGGATAGCCTTGGCATACCTATGGAAATCAGATACCCTTATGTGCCCGGAATGAATGACGGCGAGGCGGAAAAGATCGGCGCCTTCGTGGGAAAGCTGAAATCGGTAAAGGCCCTGCGGGTACTGCCCTATCACAACTATGCAGAAAGAAAATATGGTTGCTTGGGGAAGAACGCGCCCCTTCCCGATACGCCTCTTCCTTCCGGGCAGGAAATCAGGGCGGCGGAAGATGCGATCAGGAGACATGGCGTAACATGTGTGCCTGCAAAATGAAGGGCAAAAACGGCTCGGCCAAGGATTTGGCTGAGTCGTTTTTTGATTATAGCGCCTGAATGAATTGCTGCAATTCAAGAAAGGACCCATGGGGATAGGCGGCAATGTCTTTTTCTTCTTTCATGAAATGGAAAACAAATTCATTATATATCAGAATATCATTATATATCAGAATAAATCGCTCCGTCAATGCGGCGCGCATATTAAGAAACCTTTAAATCTATCCTTTTCTTGTCAGAGTAATTGCAAACCATGGAGTAATTTGCTATAATAGAACCGAATAACGCTTGCGTTATCAAAAGAATTGTATAGGAGGCACTTTCTATGAAAAAGTTCCTGGCTCTGTTCCTGGTTCTGGCCCTGATGCTGCCCTGCTTTGCGGTGGCCGGCGCTGAAAGCGACAAGATCGCTCTGGTGACCGACGTTGGTACCATCGACGACGAAAGCTTCAACCAGGCTTGCTGGCAGGCTGTGGAAGCCTATGCCAAGGCCAACAATCTGGAATACACCTACTATCAGCCCGGTGCTGATACCACCGATGCCCGCCTGATGAAGATTGACCAGGCTGTGAACGAAGGCGCTACCGTCATCGTTATGCCCGGCTATCTCTTCGGTGCTACCCTGGTAACTGCGCAGGAAGATTATCCTGATGTTACCTTCATTGCCGTTGACGTTGCTGCTGGCGACCTGACGCTGGACTATGTGACCTACGTGGAACCCACTAAGAACGTGGTCTGCCTCACCTTCTCCGAAGAGCAGGCCGGTTACCTGGCCGGTTATGCTGCCGTGAAGGACGGCTATACCAAGCTGGGCTTCCTGGGCGGCATGGCTGTGCCCGCCGTAATCCGCTATGGTTACGGCTTTGTGCAGGGCGCCGATAAGGCTGCTGCTGAAATGGGCGTTCAGATTGAAATCAACTACACCTACGGCGGCCAGTTCTTCGGCACTCCCGAAACCACCGCCAAGATGGAAGGCTGGTACAGCGCCGGCACTGAAATCGTGTTTGCCTGCGGCGGCGGTATCTACACTTCTGCTGTGGAAGCTGCCAACAAGTACAACGCCAAGGTGATCGGTGTTGACGTTGACCAGTATTACATCGATGAATGCATCGTTACCTCTGCTATGAAGGGCCTGCAGAACGTGACCGAAACCGTGCTCACCGAATACTTCGCCGGCAACTGGGCCGACTACAGCGGCCAGATCAAGAACTACTCTCTGCAGGAAGGCGAATATGTGGGCCTGCCCACCGCCGAAGGCTCCTGGCGCTTCAATTCCTTCACCGTGGAAGAATACAATGTGATTCATGACGCCGTGAAGGATGGCACTGTGGTTGTGAGCAACGATACCGAAGCTGCTCCCGTTGTGACCAACTCCACCGTGAATTACATCCAGTAATTCACCTTTTCTGCCCGCAGTGGGATTTTCCCGCTGCGGGCTTCATTTTTATTTGCCTTTATGGCGGAAATACGCTATAATAATATAGAAAAAGTGTAGAATCGTGGGAGGCGCTGCTGCTTGAACGATTATGTGATCGAGATGCTGCATATCGATAAGGTATTTCCCGGCATCAAGGCTAATGATGATATTACCCTGCAATTAAGAAAAGGTGAAATTCATGCGCTGCTGGGGGAAAACGGCGCAGGGAAAAGCACGCTGATGAGCGTGCTCTTTGGCATGTATCAGCCCGATGGCGGCGAAATCCGCAAGGACGGAAAAAAAGTGGAGATCCATAATCCCAACGACGCCAATGCCTTGGGCATTGGTATGGTGCATCAGCATTTTAAGCTGGTGGAAGTGTTTTCTGTGCTGGATAATATTATTTTGGGCGCAGAAGATGTGAAAATGGGCATGCTGAAAAAGAAAAAAGCCCGGGAAAAGGTGGTGGCCCTCAGCGAAAACTATGGCCTGCGCGTGGACCCGGATGCTCTGATCGAAGATATTTCCGTGGGTATGCAGCAGCGGGTGGAAATCCTGAAAATGCTGTATCGTGATAATGATATTCTGATTTTTGATGAGCCCACCGCCGTATTGACCCCTCAGGAAATTGAAGAATTGCTCCAAATCATGCGCAATTTTGCGGCGGAGGGAAAATCCATCCTGTTTATTACCCATAAGCTCAATGAGATCATGGCGGTAGCGGATCGCTGCACGGTGCTGCGCAAGGGAAAGTGCATGGGCACGGTGGAGGTGCAAAATACCACTAAGGAAGAGCTTTCCCGGATGATGGTGGGCCGCGATGTATCTATGACGGTGGAAAAAAAGGATATTGCCGTTGGCAGCGTGGTGCTGGAGGTAAGGGATATCACGGTACCCGGAAAGTTCAAGAAGAAGGATGCAGTGAAAAATGTATCCTTTGAGGTGCGGGCGGGGGAAATTGTGTGCCTGGCCGGCATTGAAGGCAATGGGCAGACGGAATTCGTGGCCGCACTGACGGGGCTGGAGGCCATGAGCCGCGGCCGCATCCGCTTAAACGGCCAGGATATCACCAACGCCAGCGTGCGCGCCAGGGCACGAGCAGGCATCAGCCATATTCCCGAGGATCGGCATAAACACGGCCTGGTGCTTGATTATTCTTTGGAGGATAATCTGGTGCTCCAGCGCTACTGGGAGCCTGCCTTCCAGGAGGGCGGCTTTATTAAAAAAGGCGAAGTACGCCGATATGCTGAAAAGCTGATTGATGAATATGATATCCGCTCAGGTCAGGGAGCGGTGACGGTGGCCAGAAGCATGTCCGGCGGCAATCAGCAAAAGGCCATTATTGCCCGGGAAGTGGATCGGAATTGCGATTTGCTGGTGGCTGTTCAGCCCACCCGCGGCCTGGATGTGGGCGCCATTGAAAATGTGCACCGCCAGATTGAGGCGGTCAAGAACAATCGAAAGGCCGTGCTGCTGGTTTCATTGGAACTGGATGAAGTGATGAGCCTTTCGGATCGAATCCTGGTAATGTACGAAGGGGAGATCGTGGGCGAATTTGATCCCAAGACCACGACCGTGCAGGAATTGGGATTGTATATGGCGGGCGCCCGCCGGCAGGGAGAGGAGGATGTGTTCGATGAAGAATAACAAGCTTCGTTCGGTAGCCGTAACTATTCTTTCTGCGCTGCTGTGCGTGGTGATTGGCCTGGTGATCGGCTTTGCGGTGCTGGTGGGCCTATCTTATGCCAGCAGAAGTGGCAGCGGCGCGCCCTTCACCTTTGCCGATGTGATCAACGATGCTTATACCAAGGGCTTTCAGCGGGTGCTGATGGGGGGATGGTACGGCTCCGGCCGTGTGCCCCGGGGCATCCGTTCCGAGCTTGCCCAGGCTGCGCCTCTGATTATGACGGGCCTTTCCGTGGCCTTTGCTTTTAAGACGGGGCTTTTCAATATCGGCGCGGCGGGTCAGTATGCCGTGGGCGCATTTGGCGCGCTGGTGTGTGCCTTGGTGCTGAAATTGCCCTGGTATCTTTGCCTGATTGCCGCGGCCGTCTTTGGCGCATTGTGGGGCGCCATTCCGGGTATCTTCAAGGCATATTTCAATGTAAACGAAGTGATTACCGCCATTATGTTCAATTGGATCGGCCTTTACGGAGTGAATACCATTCTCTATGGCGGCGGCCATGGAGTGATGTTCAATGAAAAAACCAGCAAAACCTGGGCGGTGGCAGCCAAGTCCTCCGGTTCCCTGATCCCGGATCTGAAGGATTTGGGGGCAAATTATATTGTGCGCCCTGCCACAGTGGGTATTTTCATTGCGATTCTGATTGCTGTGGCTCTGTGGGTGATTTTGAATAAAACCACCTTTGGCTATGAACTCAAGGCCTGCGGCTTTTCCAAATCCGCCGCTAAATACGCGGGGATTAACGAAAAGAAAAATATTATCTTGTCCATGACCATTTCGGGGGCGCTGGCCGGTATCGGCGCGGGGATGTATTACCTCTCCGATGCTGCTCAGTGGGAGCCCATGGTATCCACGGTGCTTCCTGCCTTTGGCTTTGACGGGATTTCCGTGGCGCTGCTGGCGTCCAGCCATCCTCTGGGAACGATTCTTTCGGCCCTGTTTATCTCCCACATTTCCACGGGCGGCGGCTTTATGGATGCCATGATTTTCCCGCCCGAAATCGCGGATGTGATTTCCGGTGTGATCATCTATCTGTGCGCATTTATGATGCTGTTTAAAAATAAGATCGCCCGTCTGCTCAGCAGGAAAGAAAAAGGAGGGCTCCACTGATGCTGTTACTTGTGAAATACACCCTTCTTTACATGGTGGTGCTGATGATGGTGGCGCTGGGCGGCATGTTTTCCGAACGCAGTGGCATTATCAATATTGCTTTGGAAGGTATCATGGTGATTGGCGGATTGGTTGGCGTGCTGGCGGCCAAGTTTTTGGCCCTGACCCCTGTGTGGACGGTTGTGATCAGCATCCTGGCGGCTGGGTTGGCTGGCATGATTTATGCGCTGCTGCTGGGTTATGCGTCCGTTCATTTGAAAGCGGATCAAACCATCGGCGGAACGGCGCTGAATATTCTGGCCACAGCCATTGCCATGGTGATTGCCAAGCGGGTGAACGGCACCCAGGCCCCTAAGCTGGATTATGTGAACGCCCCCTTCCTTTTCTCCATTGGCGATCTGGAATTGAATGTGTTCATTCCTCTGGGCATTGTGCTTTTGCTGATTTCCTATGTGATCCTTTATAAAACCCGGCTGGGCCTGCGGCTGCGCTCCTGCGGCGAGCATCCACAGGCAGCGGCCAGCGTGGGCATCAATGTGTATAAGATGCGCTATATCGGGGTGATGGCTTCCGGTTTTCTGGGTGGCATTGGGGGATTGGCTTATATCATCCCCGCCGTATCCATCTGGAATTTTGAGCAGGGCGTGACCGGCATGGGCTTCCTGGCCCTGGCGGTGATGATCTTTGGGCAGTGGAAGCCCTTCCGCATTTTCTTTGCCGCCATCTTCTTTTCCCTTTTTCGGGCCATGGCCAATATTGCCGATTCCTTCCCGATTCTTAAGGAGTTGAACTGGCCCAAGGAAATCTATAATATGATGCCCTTTATTGCCTCCATGATCGTGCTGGCTTTCAGCAGCAAAAAATCCCGAGCGCCCAAGGCTGAGGGCATTCCCTACGATACGGGCGCCCGCTAAGGAGAAGAACGGATGAAAAAAAGATGCATTGGGATGATTCTGGCGGTGCTGATGCTGCTGCATGCGCTTCCTGCCCTTGGGGAGAGCACGCCCCTTTTATATCAGGTGCAGGATGAAGCGGGCCATGTGCTCTATCTCTTTGGCACCATCCATGTGGGGGATCAGGCTACCTATCCTTTGAGCGATGCGGTGGAGCATGCCTTTACCCAGGCAGAAATTTTGGCGGTGGAAATAGATTTGGTTACTGCCATGCAGGATATTGCGGAAATGCTGTCGTATTCTCTTGCGATGATGTATGATGATCCAAAGGACAATGCTCAGCATCATCTGGCCCAGGAGGTATATGATCTGGGGGTACAGGAGTTGGGCGTGCCCGAACTTCAGCTAAAAAGGATGCGCCCCTTTGCCTGGCTTTCTCTGGCCCAGGAGGGCCTTTATGAAAGGGCTGAGTTAAGCAGCGAACTGGGCGTGGATATGCATTTGATCCAGCGGGCTCATGAGGCGGGCAAGCAGGTGGATTCCTTGGAATCCATGGCGGAGCAAATGGAACTCCTCACCGGCCAATCGGACGGATTTGTGGAATTTCAGCTGGCGGGGGCGCTGCTGTACCCGGATGAGTCGGCTAAAGCCCTTAAGGATTTGCACAGCGCATGGAAAGCGGGGAACTTGGATGAGCTTGTGCGCCTGCTGGAAGAAGATGCGGAGGAATTGCCCCCTGAATGGCAGGCGGAATACGATGCCTATGCCAAGGCTCTTTATGCGGATCGGGACGCCGCCTTTTTTGAGGATGTGACGGGCTATCTGGAAAGCGGGAAAACGGTGCTTTTTGCGGTGGGCGCGGCTCACATCCTGCGTCCCGGGGCGCTGAAGGATCGGCTGATTCAGGCCGGATACATGGTTACTGAAATTGGAAGATAAATAAAAAAAGAAGGTAATAAACACTTATGCTGCTGGATCGACTGCTGGATTTGCTGGAACAAAAGAAACTGATGATGCCCGAGGACCGGGCCTATACCCTCAATCTTTTCCTGGACGATATGAAGCTGGATGCGCCTGCAGAGGGAGAACTGAATGGCGAAGATATTGCCGCCTGCCTTGCTGAACTGAGCGACTGGGCGGCCGCTCACGGCGTGATTCCCGATACCAATGATGAAAAGGATCGCTTTTCTGCCCGGCTGGCCGGCGCCTTTACCCCCCATCCTGCCCAGGTGCGCAGGGAATTTTATGATCTGCTTTCCAAGCAGGGGCCCCGGGCTGCCACAGAATGGTTTTATCAGTTATGCAGAGATGTGGATTATATCCGGGTGAAGCGGATTGCCCAGAATATTCGGTATACGGCGCCCTCGCCCAGCGGGGAATTGGAAATCACCATCAATCTATCCAAGCCGGAAAAAGATCCCCGGGATATTGCCGCGGCCAAGAATGCGCCCCAGGCGGGCTATCCTACGTGCATGCTCTGCCGGGAAAATCCCGGCTATGCGGGCCGCGTGGGCTTTCCTGCCCGGCAGAATCACCGGATCGTGCCCATGAACCTGGCTGGGGAGGAGTGGTATATCCAGTATTCTCCCTATCTCTACTATGATGAGCATTGCATTGTGCTTTCCGGCAAGCATGAGCCCATGCATTTGACCCGGAAGAGCTTTGAACGCCTCTTTGATTTTGTGGATAAATTCCCTCATTATTTCCTGGGCGCCAATGCCGATTTGCCCATTGTGGGGGGCTCCATCCTCACCCACGATCATTATCAGGGAGGCGGCCACGAATTTCCCATGGATAAGGCGGAGCCCCTTTATTTCTTTGACGGCCCTGCCAACGGCTGCGTGGTGAATTGGCCCATGACCTGCCTGCGCTTTACTTCCAAAAGCCGGGAGGAATTGATTGAGATTGGCATGAAGGTGCTGTCTGCCTGGCGGGAATACAGCGATCCTGCCTGCGATATTCTGGCGTATACCGATGCTCCTCACAACACGGTCACGCCCGTGGTGCGCAAATTGGAAAGCGGGGAATATCGGCTGCATCTGGTGCTGAGAAACAATCGGGTGAGCAAGGAGCATCCCCTGGGTATCTTCCATCCCCATGCGCCGCTGCATCACATCAAAAAGGAGAATATCGGTCTGATTGAAGTGATGGGGCTGTTTATTCTGCCCGGGCGGCTGAAACAGGAATTGGCGGAGCTTTCCCTGTATCTGCAGGGCAAGGCGGAATTGGATGAAAATTCTTCCCACGCTTCCTGGGTTCGGGAAATTGCGGAAAAACATAGCCGCCGACTTTCCACTCAAGAAGCGGATGCGCTTTTGCGCAGGGAAGTGGCGGATGTGTGCTATCAGGTGCTCAGCGATGCAGGGGTATACAAGCTGGATGAAGCGGGTCAGGCGGGCCTGAAACGATTTCTTGGGAGGATATTTGCATGAAGGGAAGCCGCTGGATGGGAAGGGCCATCGCAGAAAATTTTTTGAATGACCAGTTATTTCGGTATTATTTTATTCTGCAGTGCGTGAATGCGCTGCTGGGGCTGGCGTTGGTATTTGTGGATGCGCCGGTGGATGAGGAAACGGGGCAGACGGTGATCAATGGCTTTTCGCTGATGCTGGCCATGTTCCTTCCGCCGGTTGAAATCTATTTGCTTTATAAGATGCGCAAGGAGCGTCAGCCGCAGAAGGTGCGCAATTGGGGCAACTATTATCTGGTGTTTTTTGGTGTGATGGTAATGGTGACTATGCTGGTGCTGGCAGGCCTGATTGCCATGACGGTGTCCCCGGCAGAAGGCGAAGCCGCGCCTGCACTGACGGAATATATTGCCGCCGTGTGGATGGTGGTATCCTGCCTCTTCTATCTGTTCATGGGCCTGAGCGCCCGTCAGCTGGCCACGCTGATGGAAAATAAAGTGGTGAATCGCAGCGTGATGCTGGTATTGGTGATTGTGATTGGGCTGGTGAGCGCGGATGAGCTGATTCAGATGGTGCAGAGCTTGTTCACTTTGAGTACAGTTACCCTGGGAACGATTCTCAGCCCAATCAATCTGCTGTTTGCCATTGGCGGCCGGATGATGCTGGCGATGCTCTTTTACCGGGCTCATCGTAGCTGGCAAGAGATTGCTTCCAACAGCATTTGAAATGGAGAGATGTGCCGGGGGAATGTTGAGGGGCGCTGCCCATGCATCCCGCCAGGGACGGTCGTCCCTGGACCCTTCTTCCGGATGCTGCAATTTCCATTTGCCTACAGCGTGCCGGTGAAGCACCGGGAAACCACGGGCAGGTTGGCATATATGCCGCCAGCCGGATGCAAAGCATCCAGGAAAACGAAAAGAAACGCCGGAGGAGAAAGTGACCTTTCTCTCTCCCGGCGTTTTTCCGTTTTCTCAAGCTTCTTGCAAAAACCCATCGTTTATAAAATTTACGGGTCGCATACCGGAGTTCAGAGGATGAAATCCTCTGGCGCAGGGGTACGGGCCGCGCAGGCCCCTGCCCGTGGTATGCCTTCATTCCATAGGAATCACTTGCTTGAGCAAATATTTGCCCCAGGCAAGCACTTCCCGGGTATGATTTTTGATCCAGTATTCCGGCTTGCAGGGGCTGCCGATGCCCTCGGCCTTCAGGCCGGCATCCCGGCTGATGGCGATGGAACGGGGAAGATGATAATCGCTGGTGATGAGGGTGACGGTATCGGTATCCTCAGGGAGCAGCGCCTGGGCATTTTCGATGTTCTGGTAAGTGTTGTAAGAATTATTTTCAGCCAGAACATGCTCATGGGGCACGCCCTTTTCAAGGAGCCAGTTTCTCATGGCCTCTCCTTCCGGGCACGGCTCGTTATTTCCCTGGGCGCCGCAAGTGATGATCAGCCGGGGATTTTCATGATAAGAGGAAAGGGCAGCTTCCATGCGAAGCTCCAATTGAGGGCTGAGAGAGCCGTCGGAATATACCTGTGCGCCTAATACCACGATGGCGTCGGTTTGGTGGGTGGCGGGGGCGGGATGGGTTTCGGCAAGCCATAAAACGCCAAGGCCTAAAGCGCCAGCCAATAGACAGAGCAGGATCAGGTGGAAAAGCATGCGAATCAACCATCTCCTCAGTGTTCTTTTTTTCTTTTTTCGCATAAAGAGCTCCTTTTATGTTTTCTTTTCATGGGCAATGCGGATCAAGGGCTTATCCGCTGCCATGGAAATTTCCCTTTCTTCTTCAAAAAGCGGCGTTTGATTTTGCGGCATCAGATGATCCCGGGTGAAACTGTATTCCTTGTGGCCGGCAATGATGATGTGATCGTAAAAGCGGATATCCAGCCCGCCCAGAATGGATTGCAGATGTTGGGTCAAGTCAATATCGGCTGGCGATGGAAAGGGCGAGCCGCTTGGATGATTATGCACCAGCACGCAGCCCACGGCATTGTGGCGGATCAAAGATTGCACGATCAATCGGGGCGTAGCCGATACCTGATCCGGGGTGCCGGAGGCGATCACCTCATCCGCAATCAGGCGAAGGCGCGCATCAAAGCAAAGCAGATGCAATTGCTCGTTATTTTCACCGATAAACAGGGTATGGCAATAATCTGCCAATTCTCCAAAGCTTTTGAATTGCTGAGGGGAGCGCTTCTTTTCCCGGTTATACTGGCGCAGGAGGGGAAGAAACAAAGAAAGCAGCACGGCGGCCTGGGGACCGATGCCCTTCACCTGCTCCAGTTCCTCGGGCTTGGCATCCAATACGGCATGGAAGGAGCCAAAATGGCTGATCAGCTGGTGAGCCAAAGGATTGGTATTCACCCGGGGAATGGCATAAGTGAGCAGCAGCTCCAATAATTCGTGGGGAGCAAAGCCCGCGCCTCTGTCTTTTTTAAAGCGATCGCGCAGCCGCTCTCGATGGCCGTCATGTTCCAAGACGGATCCTTCCTTTTTTAGTAGTGTACCATTTTTCTATATAAAATGCAAGAAAACAGGCCCCTGGCCCGTTAAAACATCGGGATGGACGCCCATCCCCGCTTTTTTCCTTTCAGAAATATGTAAATGAAGTGAAAAAATTTTCAGAAAGGGATTCAACGAAGGCGGAATCTGTAGTATAATAAAGATGTTGAAACCGTACGAAAGTGAGCGTGGTGCGGCTTGACAGGTTTTTGGGATCAATTGCAGAATTTTTTCTGGAATATTCTCCATCGGCCCAGCTTGGTGGATTTTGTTGACATACTCATTATCGCTTTCCTGATCTATCAATTGATCACCCTCACCCAGCAAACCCGGGCGATTCAGGTGATCAAGGGGCTGGCCGTGATTATCGTGGCCAGCTATGTGAGCGAATTGATTGGGCTCACCACCCTGAACTGGCTTTTGCGCAGTATCCTCAACAACGGCATGATCGTGCTGCTGATCCTTTTCCAGCCCGAGCTCAAGCGCGTGCTGGAGCAATTGGGCCGCAGCACCCATCTGGATCGCTCCGGGAGCCAGGATGAAAGCGAGCGGGTGGTGGAGGAAATTACCCAGTGCCTGCAGCGCCTGGCCAAGCGTCGAGTGGGCGCGCTGATCGTATTTGAGCAAAATACAGGCCTCAAAGACGTGCAGGAAACAGGCACGGCCATTGACGCTTGCATTTCTGCACCACTGCTGGAAAATATTTTTGAGCCCAATACTCCCCTTCATGACGGCGCCGTGATCATTCAGGGCAGCCGGGTGGCTTCTGCTGCCTGCGTGCTCTCCCTGAGCGAATCCAACGCCATCAGCCGGGATCTGGGCACCCGTCACCGGGCGGCCATTGGCGTAAGCGAAACCACGGATGCGATCGTGCTCATTGTGAGCGAGGAAACGGGCATTATCAGCATGGCCCGCAACGGCAAGCTGACCCGCCATCTGGATGGGGATGGTATCCGCAAGATCCTGCGGGGTATGTACCACGAAGAGCATAATAAGTGGTGGTATTTCATCCATCGCCAGCGGCCTGCCGCTCAGAAAGGAGGGGCCGGCAATGATGAAGCGTGATGCGGGCGCTGCCCCTGTTCAGAACGAAAAGAAAAAAGCAGAAAAGCCGTATCAGGCGGTATTGAAGAAGATCTATAAGCGAGTGAGGCATCGGTTTGGCTGGAAGCTGCTGAGCCTATTGCTGGCCGTGCTGCTGTGGGGCGGCCTGATTTCTCAGGATACCACGCTTCCCCGGCCCAAGGAAATTAAAAATGTGAAGGTCAATGTGACCAACGCCTCCGTGCTTCGGCAAAATGGCTTTATTGTGGTATCCGGGCTGGAAGAATTGGGAACGGTGGATATTACTGCCGAAGTGCCCCAGAAATATTACAGCACGGCATCCCAGGCCAATTATAACGTGCGTGCAGATCTTTCCCAGATTAAGAGCGCCGGCGAGCAAACCATCAAATTAACCGCTTCCTCTACCAATTCCACCATCTATGGAACGGTGACGGATGTGTCCGTCTCCCAGGTGAAGGTGCAGGTGGAGGAATATGTGGTGCGCACCCGTATTCCTGTGCAGCTGCAGGTGACAGGAACGGTACCGGAAGGCTTTTATGCCGCAAATCCCACCTGCGATCCTGCCCGGGTGGATATCAGCGGCCCCAAGTCCATTGTGAATCAGGTGGTTCGCTGTGTGGCGCAATATGATGTGGGCAAGATTCCGGCGGCTCAGGGCACGGCCCGTACCAGCGTTTCCTTTGTATTCCAGGATCAAAACGGAAAAACCTTGGATGGCTCTCTGCTCAGCGTTACCAGCCAATCCATTGCCCTAAGCGAATTGATTGTGGAGCAGGAACTGTATCCCATGGCGGAAGTGAAGGTCAGCACCGAAAGCCTGGTGGCCGGGAATCCGGCGGAGGGCTATGAGGTGGTTGGGGTATCGGTGTATCCCGAAACTGTGAAGATTGCCGCCGCCGATATCAGCTGGTATATGGAAGAAGGCGCCCTGCTCTTTCCGGAGGGACGCCTGAATATTTCCGGAGAAACCCGGGGCACAACCGGCGTGCTGCCTCTTCGGAGCAAATCGGGCATTGTGTACAGCAGCGCTTCTGCTGTGACGGTTGTTGTTGAAATTGCGCCGGTGGGCGAAACGGATCATACGGAGCAGGCAGAATGAATAACTTTGCCAATACCATTTTCACCGTACTCTTTGGCTGGGTGCGTTCTTTGGTGCAAGGCATTTGGAATGCGGTGGTGCAGGGCGATCTGAGCCGTTTTTTTACCTGGCTTGGAGATCATTGGCTGGGGGTGCTTTTGTTCCTGTGCCTTTGCTGCACGGTGCTGGATTATCTGGTGTGGCTTTTAAGGTGGCGGCCTTATCTGGTGTGGCGCACCAGGATGCGGCGGCTGATCCAAAGGCTGCGTGGACGGGATGAACAGTTTCATCAGGGCTATGAAGAGGGCGTAGCGTTGGAATTTGAAGAAGAAGGCGCCCCTGCCCCGGCCTGGGAGGAAGCCCAGGAATGGCAGCAGCCAATGGCCCCTGCCTGGCAGGATGAAGCACCGGTGCAGAATGCTTATGCCCGGGAGCAAATGAGCGCTTCCCGGCGTTATTTTCCCCAGCCGGAGAGCTATGAGCCGCCGCCTGTTTATACCCCATCCAGGCAGGAAGCTGCTTTTTCATCGGATATGCCCGCTGCCCGGCGCAAACGACGCAGCGAGAAATATGAGCATAAGAAGCCGCGGCCTTGGGAAATGCTTACTGTATCCAGGGAGGATGAGGAAGAAATGCTGGACGGGCTGCCCCCGGCGGTAGATCCCGAGCAGGCCTTTCATCAGCCCGTTTATCCCCAGCGGGATACGCAGCCATACAGTGCTTGGAAACGGCCCGATCAATAAACGAATGGATTAGAAAAATGAGCGAGAAAATCAGTTTCCCTCAGGGATGGATCGAGCAGCTGGCCCCTTTGCTGGGCCCCTCGCTGCCCGATTTTTTGCATAGCTATGAAGAAGCGCCCGCCCGGGGCATCCGCATGCGGCCGGGGATTCTGCCCCCAAGCGATGCTCTGGAGCCTATTGTATGGGCGGAAAATGCTTATTACCTGCCCCTTGATTCTCAGGCGGGGGCTGTGCCCGCTCATGAAGCGGGGGCGTATTATCTTCAGGAGCCCAGCGCCATGGCTGCGGCTGCTGCCCTGCACCCAAGCCCAGGAGAAAAAGTGCTGGATCTTTGCGCCGCCCCTGGAGGAAAAAGCACCCAGCTGGCAGCCTATTTGCAAGGAAAAGGGCTGCTGGTATGCAATGAGCCCGTGCCGGGACGCGCCCAGATTTTATCCCGAAATATAGAGAGGATGGGCGTAAGAAATGCGGTGGTGACAAGCGCGTTGCCGGAGGAATTGAGCCCTCGCTGGCCGGGATTTTTTGATAAAATTCTGGTGGATGCCCCCTGCTCGGGCGAGGGGATGTTTCGCCGCCATCCGGAAACCCGACTGGAATGGAACGCCGGTTCTCCGGAGGGCTGTGCCCAGCGGCAGATGCAAATTCTTAGGCATGCGGCAAAGATGCTGCGTCCCGGCGGCCTGCTGGCTTACAGCACCTGCACCTTCAATGCCCTGGAAAATGAGGGTGTGATTCAGGCTTTCTTGCGGGAGCATCCCGAATTTTCCTTGCATCCCTTTACGCTGCCGGGAATGCCGCCATCCACCGGGATGCACAGGCTGTGGCCTCATCTGGTGCGGGGAGAAGGGCATTTTGTGGCGCTGATGCAAAAGGCGGAGGATGCCTTAGTGGAATCCATTCCCAAATATAGAGAGAGTAAAAGTGTGCTTCGGCCGCTTACAAAACCGGAAATTGCCTATTCGCAGGGGTTCCTTGGTATGTATTTTGATGACCCGCCGGTGCCGAATGCTTTTTTTGCGGCCCGTATTGTCATGCGGCCGGATTTTTTGCCTCCTCTGGAGGGAATTAAGGTGCTTAGATTGGGGCTGCATCTTGGGCTGATCAAAGGGAAGGATATATTTGCCCCGGATCATGCCCTGTCCTTGGCGCTTCCCTGCCGGTATGGAATCGATGTGGATGAGAAACAGGCCCGGGCCTATCAGAACGGCCAGGTGCTTGCTGTGGATGAAAGGCTGAACCTGTGGTTTACTCCACGATATCAGGGGTTGCAGCTGGGCTGGGGCAAGGCATCCCAAGGGCAATTAAAAAACCATTATCCCAAAGGATTAAGGCGTTAATTTGCCATGGACAAAATAGAAAAAATTGTTTATACTGAAGCAGGATGAAGCTTGGAAGGAGACGGGTTTATGAATAAGCATACACATGTGGCCATTGATCTGGGCGCGTCCAGCGGGCGCCATGTGCTGGGCTGGCTGGAAGATGGGAAAATGCAGCTCAAGGAAATGTATCGTTTTGAAAATGGCGCCGCCATGAAGAATGGCTATCTTTGCTGGGATCATGCCCAGCTGACTCGGGAAATTATCGCGGGGCTGAAGGCTTGCAGGGAAGCGGGGGAAATGCCCGAAACCGTGGCCATCGATACCTGGGGCGTGGATTACGCCCTGATGGATGAAGAGGGCCATATGCTTTCCGATACCTTCGCTTACCGGGATAGCCGCACAAAGGAAACCTGGAAGAGCCTGGATGACGATGCAGTGTACGCCCGTACCGGCATTCAGCCTCAGCCTTTTAATACCATTTATCAGCTGCTGGCCGATCAAGAAAACCGGCCTGCAGATTTAGAAAAGGCCGCCCGGCTCCTCTTTATGCCGGAATACCTCACCTACTGCCTTACCGGAAAAATGGAAAGCGAATACACCATCGCTTCCACTTCCGGCCTGCTCAATGCCAAAACCCGGGATTGGGATTGGGAGCTGATTGATGAATTGAAGCTGCCCCGTGGTATTTTCGGCCCCCTTCGCCAGCCTGGTTTTGCGGTGGGCCCGGTTACGGAAGCGATTGAAAAGGAGATTGGCTATAAGCCCACGGTGCTTCTGGCCCCTGCCCATGATACGGCGGCGGCTGTGCTGGGCGCGCCCTTGGAAAAGGGCGATGCCTTCCTTTCCAGCGGCACCTGGAGCCTGCTGGGCGCTGAAATTGATACCCCCATCCTCACCCGGGAAGCCCGCCTGTGCGGCATCACCAACGAGGGCGGTGTGGAAGGCACCTATCGGTTCCTGAAAAATATCATGGGCCTTTGGATCATTCAGAATATCCGGAAAGAGCTGCCTGGCAAGCCTTCCTTCGGTGATATGGCCAAGTGGGCCAAGGAAAATGAAGCATTCTCCGGCCGCATTGATGTGGACGCTCCCGAATTTCTGGCCCCTGCCAATATGACCGAAGCCATCTACGCCTATCTGGAAAGCCACAACCAGCCCAAGCCCCAGAACGCCGGGGAGCTGCTGGCCTGCGTGAATCATTCTCTGGCAGAAAGCTATGCGAAAACCATTCAGCATCTGGGTCATCTGGTGGGCCAGCCCTTTAAGCGTCTGTGCATCGTAGGCGGCGGCAGCCAGAATCAGTTCCTCAATGAACTGACCGCCAAGGCATGCGGTATTCCGGTCACTGCCGGCCCCACCGAGGGTACGGCTATCGGCAATCTCCTTTGCCAGATGCTCTCTGCAGGCGAAATTGCTTCCGTCAGCGAAGCCAGGGCGCTGCTGAAGGAATCCTTTGAAATTAAAGAAGTGGTGATCTAAAAAGAAGAGCCGCAGCGAAAGCTGCGGCCCAGACTGTCAAAAAACCCTTGGGATGCGTCGAAGGGCCGTATTCCGCGAGCTCAAAGGTCGCCTTGCTTCCTACCGGTCGCAATTCTCCCTTTCGCTCGATTCCTCCGCTTCGCTGTATCCGCC
>SVGW01000119.1 GCA_015056125.1 Clostridiales bacterium
GTGGCGGATACAGCGAAGCGGAGGAATCGAGCGAAAGGGAGAATTGCGACCGGTAGGAAGCAAGGCGACCTTTGAGCTCGCGGAATACGGCCCTTCGACGCATCCCAAGGGTTTTTTGACAGTCTGAGGCTGCCGGAAGATATTTTCCGGCAGCCTTTATGCATTTTTCTTTAATCCAGAATGCCCTTGAGCCTGGGGGGCACCATTGCGGGCGCACGATGATACTCCGATTCGATTTCCACCCAGGAATGGGTTTTGGAGCTGGTAGCAAAGCCCTCCATCACTTCCAGCACATGATAGGTCTGCTGCACGTCGCAGCGGGCTTCCCGGCCATTGGCAATGGATTTAGCCATATCCGCCAGGCCCAGGGCCCGAGAATTTTCCTTGTATTCATACATAAGCGGCACGTCTCTGAGCACGCCGTCCTCCGGCCGATACAATTGCACCGGGCCGCCAAAGGTGTTGGGATCGGGCACAAACAACGTGCCTTCGCTGCCGTAAATTTCAATAAAGCGCCGCTTTTCTCCGGGATACTTGGCGTCAAAGGTGGTGTGGATGGTGCCGATAGCGCCGGAAGAATACTGCACGGTGCCCGCCACGTAGGTATCCACTTCCACATCAATCACCTGGCCAAAGAAGGGCTGGCTGGTCACGGTGCGCTGGGGGAAAGAAGCCCGGCTGATGCCCACCACCCGGTCAATGCTGCCCATCAAATTGATCATGGCCGTGAGATAATAGGGGCCCATATCCAGCATGGGGCCGCCGCCGCGCTTATAATAAAATTCAGGTTCTGGATGCCAGCTTTCCACGCCGCTGGTGAGCATGAATGCCGCGCTGCCGACAGGGGTGCCGATGAAGCCATCGTCAATCAGGCGGCGGCAGGTTTGGATTCCGGCACCCAGGAAGGTATCCGGCGCGCCGCCCAGCATCAATCCCTTTTCCTGGGCCAGCTTCAGCAGATATTTCCCCTCTGCCAGATCAGCGCCCAAGGGCTTTTCACAATAAACATGCTTACCTGCCTCCAGCGCCGCCTTGCTCACGCCAAAATGCTCGTAAGGCCTTGTCAGATTCAGCACCAATTCCACTTCGGGATCTGCAAAGGCGTCGTGCATGGTTTCATAGATCCTGGGCACGCCAAATTCTTCGCATGCCTTTTCCGCCCGCTCCCGGATCAGATCGCATACGCCAATGAGGTCAATTTCCTTAAATGTTTCGGTGATATTTTTCAGATAAATTTTGCTGATGCAGCCAACGCCGATCATCACAGTTTTTACGCGCCGCATAATTTTTCCCCTTTCTCAGTACATTTTCGCCGGGTTTTCAAATTTTTCCGTGGTCAACCCCTGCTCCCGGACAATTTGCCGTCCTTGGGCCGCCCAGAGCATCCCCCGCTCCATCATCACAGCAGCATTTGGCGATTTTTCAAACACGTCATCATGATGCCCAAGAGAAGTGTAAAACACCCGCCCGTGGCCCCACATCTTCGTCCACGCCACCGGTATATCCACCGGCTTATTGGAAATGTGATAGTAGCTCACCACCGGAAAGCGAGTGGTGGCCAACACTTCAATAGCCGGATCAATATGCAGATAATAATGCTCGCTGCACACCGGAAAATCTTCCAGTCCTTCCACTATGGGGCTGGAGCCATGGCAGATATTCACCATGTATTCCACACCGTCTCCGCCCGGATGGGCCACCCACTGGCCGCCGGTAATAAACTGCCACTCCACGCACTGGCGGAAGGCATCGCACATGCCGCCGTGGCAGCCTGCCAGCCCTACGCCGGCCCCCACTGCCTTGGCAATATTGCTTGCATATTGCCGATCCAGTTCGCTCATGGTCCAGCAGAATACCATCAGATCCACCTTCAGCATTTCTTCCAGATTGCCAAGAGGTTCCAGGGTATCATAGATCACTGTTTCATAGCCGTGCTTTTCCATCATTTTAGCAAAGCGAACTGAGGTGAGGTGGGGCTCGTGTCCCGTCCAGCCCCCTTGAAATATCCACACTTTTTTCATTCATTCCACTCCTTCGGGAATATTTACTGCTTGCATTATAGCAGATTTTTGTCTATAATGTAACGTAAGTAAATTCATAAATATAAGACAAAAAATGCAATTTAGAAGGTGATCTTCCTGGAGCCCTACTTAGAAAAAATGCCAGAGCAGCTGCGGCTGCACCTGAATACTGCCCCCGCGTTTCCCGATCACCTCCACCCTCAGGCAGAAATGCTTTACATATTTAAAGGTCAAGCCAATTTATGCATTGGCGGCCAGCTTTGCTCCCTCCAGCCGGGAGATTTGTGCCTCTGCTTTCCCGGCGTGATGCACGGCTATCGCACGCCTCACAATGCCCGGGCACTGATGGTGATTTTCTCTCCTGATCTGTTTCCTGATTTCACCCATATCCTCACCCATTCCGTCCCCCAGCATTCCGTGATCACCGCTTCTCAGATGCCTGGCGCGGTATCGCGATGCATGGAAGAAATCCGCCGGGAATTGGCCGATGCCGGAGATGAGCGGGTGATCCGGGGCTATCTGCAAGTGATTTTGGCTCTGCTGCTTCCCCATATGCCCCTGCTTTCCCCGCCGCCCCAAAGCCAGGATATGGCCTACCGGATTTTACAGTATCTTTCCGCCCATTTTACCGATCCCATCACGCTGGAAGATACGGCGCAAGCGCTGAACGTGAGCAAATCCCACGTATCCCATATTCTCTCGCAGCGCATCAGCGTAAACTTTCGTACCTACATCAATACCTTGCGCACCGATCACGCCTGCACCCTGCTGCGCAGCACCCAGCGCTCCATAACGGATATTGCCTATGCGTGCGGCTTTGAAAACCTGCGCACCTTTCATCGCGCCTTCCAGGATCGCTATCATCTTTCCCCCAGCCAATACAGGGCCCAGGCCTCCAAATAAAAAAGCTGCCGCACTTGTCCGTGCAGCAGCTCAGACTGTCAAAAAATCCCTGGGATGCGTCGAAGGGCCGCTGCCCTTCGACTGAAATCCGCAGCCGGCGACATGTGCGGCGGCGAGGAGCGGAAGTATTCCGCTTCCTATATCAATTTACGGCCG
>SVGW01000046.1 GCA_015056125.1 Clostridiales bacterium
GTGTGCGCTTTCCAGCATTTCCTGGGCTTCCGCCTGGGCGCGGGCGATAATTTCGCTCTCGGCCACAAGCTGTTGTGCCCGTGCCTGGGCGTCTGCCACAATAGCGTTGGCGCGTGCCTGGGCGTCCGCCATCATGGCGTTGGCCTGGTCGGTCACAGAGCGCAGGGTTTCGCTGGCCCGTGCCTGGGCCTCTGCCACGGTGGATTGGGCCTGCTGATTGGCGCTGTCCACGGTAGCTTTCGCCTGGGAATTGGCGCTGTCCAGGGTAGCCTTGGCCTGAGCATTGGCGGTGCTCACAGCATTTTCCGCTTCCTTGCGGCTTTCATCCAGAATCTGTGCTTCCACTTCCAGAATCTGGCGTGCCTGCTTCACGTCGCCGGGAATGCTGTCCTCCAGGCGCTTGAGCAGATTGCTCATTTCTTCTTTGTCCACCATAATCCGATTGGTGAGCGGCAGGGTCTTGGTGTTGTTCACAATCAGGCTCAGCCGATCGATCAATTCAAAGGTCATCAATTTTTCGGAAGACATTTCAACCCCTCCTTAGGCATCCTTACTTATTATTTACAAAGGCCGCCAGCACATCCGGCAGCACCTGTTTAGGAACATAATCGGAAATATCGGCGCCAAACTGCGCCAACTGGCGCACCATGCTGGAGCTCACTTCCCCAAGCCCGGGAGAAGCGGGGAGAAAAAAAGTATCCATGTCGGGATTGAGGTGGTGGTTGATATGAGCCATATCCGTTTCGCTTTCCAGATCCCGCACACCTCTTACGCCCTTCACCACCACCGGAATATCCATTTTCTTCGTCAATTCCGCCAGCAGCCCGGTGTGGGCAATCACCTTCACATTTTCAATCCCTTCGCAGGCCTTTTTCATCATTTCTACCCTTTTTTCAGCCGGAAAGCACCCCTGCTTATCGGGGTTATACAAAATCCCCACATACACCGTATCAAAGATTCTGGCAGCCCGCCTGATAATATCCATGTGCCCATTGGTCACCGGATCAAAACTGCCCGGAAACAGGCATTTTTCTGCGCTCATTGGCCCTCCTCTCCTTTCCGGTAAAAGCTGATTCCGGCAGCGCCGTAATTGCGCCTGTCGGTAAGGATAAGGAATGCAGGGGCATGAGGCGGCGTCTCTTTGGCGTGCTCCACGATAATCATCCCTTCATCCTTCAGCAATCCAGCTTCCAGAATTGCCTGGCATACAGGCGATGCATCCATACGGTAGGGCGGATCCATAAAAATCAGGTCAAATGCCTCATTTTCCTTTTTTAATTGGCCAATCGCCGCCAGATCCGTACACCGAAGCAGACGCGTGCGCTCCTTGCAGCCCAGGCTATTGATATTTTCGCTGATCACCTTGCAAGCCTTGGGCGCGCAGTCCACCATAACGGCAAAATCCGCACCCCGGCTGAGCGCCTCCAGCGACAGCGCGCCGCTCCCCGCGTATAAATCCAGCACCCGGGCCCCAGGCACGCTGCTTTGCAATATGCTGAACAGCGCTTCCCGCGCCTTTTCGCCGGTGGGCCGGGTATCCAGCCCCTCCAGGGTTTTTAAGCGCCTGGATCGCATTTCACCTGCAATAATCCGCATAGATCAGATGATCTCATTCTTCTTGGCAGCCTTTTCCCGGCGTGCCTTGATGGCCTTGCGAATCTTGCGCTGATGGCGCTTGGTGCTGCTGGCGATATCGCCGTGCACCATGGCGCGGCCCAAGGGGCCGGTAAGATAGCCCAGGGCAAAGCCCAGGGAGGGCAAGCTGGCCAGAATGGGGCTGAGCCGATCCACCAGGAGCATGGCGTCAGGGTTTTTAGCGGTAGCCATATTGGCAAAGGGAAATACAAGCACACGCACAATCAGGCGGAGCAAATCCATAATCTCCGTTCCCCCTTCCCTGGTATAATAAGCCAGGGGCAGAGAAATTTCATCATGGCCCTCAAATCCGCTCACCCAGGAAGGCAGCCCCTGGAGCACATACACCTGCTTCTGCGCAAAAATTGCATATGGAACGGTAACCACAAGCAAAGGCAGAACACCAATCAGCATCATGAACCAGCCTTTGGCAGGGTTATAGCAGCGCTGGGCGTCCTGAGGATGCACGTTTTTGCCGCTCTGCTCTCTTTGCAGTGTGATTTCGCCGAGAGCGGCTTCGCTTTCGCCAAGCTTGGCGCCATCCATATACAGCATCATGCCGCAGGCCAGCACCAATACGAAATTGGCAATGATCCGCAGTGCCGTGTTCTCAAACTGCATGGAAGCGCCCAGAATAATATAAAGAAACACAAACAGGATGTAATAAATCAGCGTCTTTGCCCCGCGCACAGCAGCCATTTTGCTGGCCGCCACGCCCTTTTTATAGGGCTTATATACCAGCTCGCGCTTCTTTTTGTTGTTTTTTGCCTTATTCTGCATGATAAGATTCCCCTTTTTGGGCTTCATTTGCCCGATGCTTTGATATAGGTAACCGGCACCCGGGCGGTAGCCGCCAATAGCATTTCATAGCTGATGGTGCCCGCCCAATCTGCCAGTTCACCGGCCGTAATTTCATCTGTGCCCTGGCGGCCTAGCAGCACCACCTTCGCGCCCACTGCCGCCTCTTCCGTTGGCACTTGCGTCACATCCGCCATCATTTGATCCATGCAGATCCGCCCGATCACCGGGCAGCGGACGCCGCCGATTAAAACCTGCGCTTTCCCGGAAAGCGCCCGATGGTAGCCATCGCCGTAGCCGATAGGCAAGGTGGCCACCCTTGTTTCCTTTTCTGCCCGATAGGTGCAGCCATAGCTCACACAGGCGCCCGCAGGCAGCGTTTTCACATGAATCACTTCCGTGTACCAGGAAAGGGCAGGCTTCACGCTGGCGCATTCCGGGCGCGGCGCACAGCCATAGAGAGAAATTCCCTGGCGCACCATCTGATACCGGGCATTGGGAAAGCGCGCCCCGGCTGCGCTGGCTGAAGCATGGATGAGAATATCCTTAGGCAGCAGCTGTTTCATTTTTTCAAATGCTTTCATTTGAGAAAGGGAATAGCTTTCCTCTTCCCCATCCGCATCGGCGAAGTGGGTGAATGCGCCGGTGAGGGAAAGATGGGGGCTTGCCTCAATGGCATGAATAAGCGTAGCCAGTTCATCTTCCGTGCGCACGCCGATGCGGCCCATGCCGGTATCAATTTTGATGTGAATATCCGCTTTCTTTCCCTGGCGGGCAGCGGCAGCCTCCAAGAGGCGCACCCGTTCCGCATCAAATACCGTTTGGGTAAGCCCAAAGCAAACGCTGGCCTCGGCGCCCCGGGCGTTTACGCCCCCCAGCACCAGGATGGGCGCCGTGATGCCGGCTTCCCGCAAGCACTCCCCTTCCTCGGGGATGGCCACGCCCAGCCAATCCGCGCCGTTTTCCAGCGCCGTCTGGGCCACCTGCACCAGCCCATGCCCATAGGCATTGGCCTTCACCACCGCCATCATATGGGGGGTGGGTTCAATGGAACGGCGCAAAGCGGCCGTATTGGCCGCAATGCGCTGTAAATCCACTTCGATATATGTTCCGCGATATCGCAAGGGACGCCTCCCAATTGATTATAATGGGATCAAAGCATAATCACACGTTGCAAATTTCTTCCTGGGACAGGAAATTTACCTGGTGCGCCCGAAGCAATTCCTGGGCCTTATCGATATCCGCTACCCGGAATACAATCAAAGCATTATTGCCCTTATTGCGCACAAAGCTGTAAAGATATTCGATGGCGATATTGTTTTCGCTCAGCAGCAAAAGAATATCCGCAAGTCCGCCGGGCTTATCGGGTACCGTCACCGCCAATACATCCGTGAGGCACACGGTGTAGCCGGCTTCTTCAATCAGCTTCACCGCCTTTTCGTAATCCGCCACAATGCCGCGCAAAATGCCGAAATTCGTGGTATCGGCGATGGAGAGAGAAACCAGGTCGATATTATTGTCGCCCAAGAGGCGCGTAAAATCGGCCAGCTTGCCGGGGGAATTTTCAATGAAAACGGAAATCTGCTTAACGTACATGGATAATCCTCCCTTCAATAATCAAGTATACCACAATTTCCAAATAACTTCCACGATTATTTTCTGTTGTCGATTACGCGCTTGGCCTTTCCTTCACTGCGGGGCAGGCTGCCGGGCTGGCACAATTTCACCTGGCAGGAAATAAGCACATCAGAGGCCAACTGGCTGGCAATCTTTTTACTCAAAGTTTCCAGATCACGCACAGTATCGCCAATGAGGGTACGATCCAATTCCACCTGTACTTCCACTGTATCCAGGCTGCCCTTGCGATCCACCACGATCTGATACTGGGGCGCAATGCCAGAAATTTTCAGCAGAGAATGCTCAATCTGGGAGGGGAACACATTTACCCCGCGGATAATGAGCATATCGTCGGTGCGGGCCTTCACCCGGCGCATCCTGACATGGGTGCGGCCGCAGGCGCAGGGAGCGATATCCAGGCTGCTCAGGTCATGGGTGCGATAGCGAAGCAGGGGCATGCCTTCCTTGGTGAGGGTGGTGAACACCAATTCGCCTTCCGTGCCATAGGGCACGCCCTTAAGATTTTCATCAATGATTTCGGGCAGGAAATGATCCTCCCACACATGCAAACCGCAGCGCTCCACACAGTCCATGGCCACGCCGGGGCCCATCATTTCCGTCAGGCCATACACGTCAAATGCCTTGATATGCAGCCGCTTTTCCAATTGATCCCGCATATGCTCGCTCCAGGGCTCAGCGCCAAATACGCCCGCCTGCAAAGCGATTTCATTCATATCCATGCCTTCCCTCTCCATAGCATCGGCCAGGTTCATGGCATAGGAGGGAGTGCAGGCCAGCGCAGTGGCCCCAAAATCCTTGAGCAGCATCAGCTGGCGCTGGGTGTTGCCACCGCTGACGGGGATCACCGTGGCGCCAATTTTTTCAGCGCCGTAATGCGCGCCCAGGCCGCCGGTAAAAAGGCCGTAGCCATAAGCCACATGCACCACGGAATTCTTATTCACGCCTGCGCAGGAAAGGGAGCGGGCCATAAGCTCCGCCCACACATCCAGGTCATTTTGGGTGTATCCGGCCACGGTTGGCTTGCCGGTAGTACCGGAGGAAGCATGTACCCGAACAATTTGCTCCCTGGGAACGGCGAAAAGGCCGAAGGGATAATTGTCTCTCAGATCGTTTTTCTCGGTGAAGGGCAGATATTTTATATCTTCCGCCGTCTTGATATCCTCGGGTTTCACTCCCAGCGCATCCATCTTCCTGCGGTAGAAAGGCACGTTATCATAAGCACGGCGGGTCACCTTCTGCAGCTCCCGGCTTTGAATCGCATGGATCTCATCCCGGGAGAGCGTTTCGGCAGCAGGATTAAAAATAATGTTTTCCATGGTCGCTCCCTCCTTTGTCGGTATTTGTATAAAGCGTTATTTAAGCTTGCCTGCCAGCTTTGAAGGCACGCAGATTTACTTCCAAGGTTTTGGGGGGCACACAGGCGGCAATGGCGGTTTCCCATTTTGCCTCAGGCCATTCCATATACCGGGAAAGCACGCCCAGCAATACGATATTTACCGCCTTGGCATTTCCGGCAGTTTCTGCCAGGGAGAGCGCGTCCAGAAGCACGGTTTCCCTGCCCTTGGGTTGCTCCCCGGGATAGGCCGCCGCACCCATGATCACGGGCATGGGAAGAATCTCCTGGGTATTGGAAATCAATACGCCCTGACCATTGAGGAAATGCTCTGCACGGAGTGCCTCCAATTTCTCAAAGGACAGCACAAAATCCGCCTCTCCAGCGTCAATGAGGGGAGAATGCACTTCCTGGCCGATGCGCACATGGGTAATCACGCTGCCGCCCCGCTGGCTCATGCCGTGCACTTCGCTCACCTTCACATTTTCGCCCATATCCAGGGCCAGATAGCCCAGGATCTTGCTGGTGAGCAGGATGCCCTGGCCACCTACGCCTACGATAATAATATTCGTATTTTTCATTCTTCCTGCCCTCCCTTAATCGCCTTGAAGGGGCACACCTGCTTGCACAGGCCGCAGCCCACGCACAGGGTATGGTCGATGGTTACGCTGTCCTTCTTGCGCTGGAGCGCCGGGCAGCCAAGCTTCATGCAGGCGCCGCAATTCCGGCAATCCTCAATATGGCACGGCTCGGTCTTTTTCTTATCCAGAAGCGCACAGGGGCGGCGGGCAATAATCACAGATACATGATCGGCAGCCGTTTCTTCCTTCAAAATCTGCGTAAATTCGGAAAGATTCTGGGGATCGCACACCCGCACCGTGGCACCAATGGCTTCGCACAGGGCTTCCAAATTTAGTTGCGGCGCAGGATCGCCCAGAATATTCTTGCCGGAAGCGGGGTTTTGCTGATGGCCCGTCATGCCGGTAATGCGGTTATCCAGAATAATGGTAGTGGTGGATGCGCCGCCGTATACTGCGTCAATCAGAGGCGTGATGCCGCTATGGATAAAGGTGGAATCTCCCAGCACCGCCACGGCCTTCTTGGAAAATTCCTTGCCCCGGGCCTTTTCAGCACCGTGGGCCATGCCTACGCTGGCGCCCATGCAAAGGGCGCTGTCCATCAGCGATACAGGGGGCAGGGCACACAGGGTATAGCAGCCGATATCGCCAAACACGGTAAGGCCCAGCCTCTTCATGGCAAAAAACGTGGCCCTGTGAGGGCAGCCGGGACAGAGCACCGGAGGACGGGCGGGCAGTGAAGCTTCCTCAGGCACATCTCCGCCTGCGCCAAAGCACTTTTTAATCTTCGCGGCGGAAAGCTCGCCCTGCAATCCGGTCTTATCCTTGCCGGATACCTGAATGCCCATGGCCTTGATGGCATTTTCAAATACGGGTTCCAGTTCCTCCACTACGATCAGCTTTTCCACCTTGCCCGCAAATTCCCGGATCATATCTTCCGGCAGCGGATAGGAAAGCCCCAGCTTCAATACGCTGGCTTCAGGCAGCGCTTCCCGTACGTACTGATATACAACGCCGGCGCACACCACGCCCAGCTTCTGATCCCGTATTTCCATCCGGTTAACGGCCATGGAGCTGGCGTCCTTAGCCATTTTCTTTTCTCTTTCTTCCACGTATACGTGACGCTTCCTGGCCATGCCGGGCATCATCACATATTTCATGGTATCCTTTTCATAGGGCTTGAGGGCCACGTTTTCCCTTTCCCCTACTTCCACAGGAGAACGGGAATGGGCCAGGCGGGTGGTGAGCCGAAGGAATACGGGCGTATCATATTCTTCCGAAAGCTGGTAGGCCAATTTCATATAATCCAGGCATTCCTGGCTATCGGCAGGCTCCAGCATGGGGATATGAGCGCTTCTTGCGATCATCCTGGAATCCTGCTCGTTCTGGCTGGAATGCATGAAGGGATCATCTGCGCAGGCGATTACCAAACCGCCGTTTACCCCGGTATAGGCGGCGGTAAAGAGAGGATCCGCCGCTACGTTTACGCCCACATGCTTCATGCAGGAAAGGGCGCGGGCGCCGGTCATGGCCGCACCAAAGGCCACTTCCACAGAAACCTTTTCATTGGGGCCCCACTGGCAGTTCATTTCCGGATATTTGGCGCAAAATTCAGTAATTTCGGTGCTGGGGGTGCCAGGGTAGCTGCACACCACCTTGACTCCTGCTTCATATGCGCCCCGGGCAATGGCTTCATTGCCGATCATTAGTTTTTTCATGGATACAATCCTCACTTATTCGTTCTCAGGTCAGTGACCCGCTTGGCTTTGCCCTCAAAGCGCTTTAAGGTGTTGGGGGAAACCAACGTCACCTGGCAATCAATATTCAAAGCGGTCTTGAGCGCATGGCGCACGCGGTTTTGCAAATTTTCCAGTTCGCCGTAGCGTTCCAGCAGCCTTGCATCGTTCAATTCCACTTTTACCTCGATATAATCCATATATCCTTTGTTGGTCACCACGATTTCATAGTTGGGGCCCACCCCTTTCATGCCCACCAGCACGGATTCGATCTGGGAGGGGAATACGTTTACGCCACGGATGATGAGCATATCATCGCTGCGGCCCTTAATTTTCTCCATCCGGATACGCTTGCGTCCGCATTCGCAAGGCTCGGCAATGAGCCGGGTAATATCCCTTGTACGGTAGCGAATGGCGGGCTGGCCAATCTTGGACAGGGTGGTAATCACCATTTCGCCCTGCTCGCCAATGGGCAGGGGCTTGCCGGTTTCGGGGTCTACAATCTCACAATAGAAATGATCCTCATTGATGTGCATGCCGCACTTATGCATGCATTCCCCTGCCACGCCTGGGCCGCTCACTTCGGTGAGGCCATAATTCTCGGTAGCGATAATACCCCAGCGCCGCTCCAGCTCGGCGCGCATTTCCTCGGTGGAGGCTTCCGCGCCAAAGAGGCCAACGCGCAGCTTCAGCTTATCCATCTGCCCCATTTTTTCTGCCACTTCGGCCATATACAGCGCATAGCTGGGGGTGGCCACCAGGGCAGTAGCGCCAAAATCCCGCATGATATTGATCTGGCGCTCGGTATTTCCGCTGGAAATGGGAATAATAGCAGCGCCCACCTTTTCCCAGCCGCCGTGGAGGCCGAAAGCGCCGGTAAAAAGGGAATAGCCAAAGGAAATCTGCACGATATCCTCCGCACTGCCGCCGCCTGCCACCACCAATCTTGCCAGGCACTCGGACCACATATCCAAATCTTCCCTGGTGTAGCAGCCGGTGATGGGCTGGCCGGTGGTGCCAGAGGAGGCATGAATGCGCACGATATCCTTCATGGGCACAGCCACCAGCTTAAAGGGATACTGCTCCCTCAGATCCTGCTTGGAGGCAAGGGGAATATACTGAATATCATCAAGAGAGCGGATATCCTCCGGCTTCACGCCCGCCTTCTGCATCTTTTCCCGATACATGGCCACATTGTCATAGGCGTGCTTCACCGACCACTGCATTTTTTTCAGCTGCAGCGCCGCCATTTCGTCACGGGACATCGTTTCAATTTCCGGGTTCCACATGTTCATTGCACTGACCTTCCATTCTACGTTCTTTTCACAGTGTGCACCTACATTTTCTTCACTTCTTCTATACACACTTTTACAAGGTATAAGTATACCAAATATCCGCCAAAAAAGAAAGCATAAAAATTGTATTTGATGGTTTAAATTCGGTCAGAATTATGGCAGGGCTTGCAAAAGAAAAAGCCGACGAAAATTTTTTCGCCGGTCAAAATCCTTGGGTTATAATTTCAGCTTTCCGCCCTTTTTTCCGCCGCCAATCACCACGCCGGAAAGAATATCGGAAGTGAAGGCAAAGCTGTTGCGTTCCTTTTCCTGGTGCGCCCGCAGGGCACAATCCACCATTTCATCGATCAAGGCAGGGTAATTTACTCCCGTTTCCGCCCACAGGTAATAGGCCAGAGAGCCGGGAATGGTGTTGATTTCGGTGATATAGTAATTGTCGCTGTGACGATCCAGCATATAGTCGATACGCACCACGCCCTTGCAATCCATGGCGTCAAAAATTTCAAGGGACAAATTTTGCAGTTTTTCCGTCAGTTCATCACCAATGGGCGCAGGCACGATGCGCTTAAGGCTGGCCATGCCCTTGCTGCCTGAGGAACCGGCCAGATATTTTTCGGAAAAATCCAGGAACCCTGCCCCGGAATTGGGCATTTCCAACACGGAAGCCTTGCGCTTTCCGTCAAATCCGGCCACCGAGCAATTGACTTCAATGGGCTTATCCAGGCCCTTTTCCACCAGCACTCTCCTATCATAGGAAAAGGCCAGTTCCAGCGATTTTTTCAAGCCGTCCCGATCATCCGCCCGGCTTACGCCAATGGAAGAACCCAGGCACGCAGGCTTTACAAATACAGGATAGGGCAGTTCCTTTTCCACCTGGTCCATGGCGTTTTCGCTATCCTTTTCCCATTGGGCCCGGGTAAGGGCGCAATCAGGAAGAATCGGGAAGCCCATGCCGCGGAAGAAGCGCTTCATGGTGATCTTATCCATGCCCACGGCGGAGCCGGTAATGCCAGTAGAGGCATAGGGAATATTGGCCAATTCCAGCACACCCTGCAAAGAGCCGTCCTCGCCGTTTAAGCCATGCATCACGGGGATCACACAATCCAGCCTTGCCACCACTTTTTCTTTTCCGCCGCCAAAGAGGCCCTTGGCAGGCTCAAAGTGGATCAGCGCGCCAGAGCCCGCCGTCAAATCCAGGCGAACGGGAATAATCCCCTTCATGAAGGGATCAAAGGGCGTATAAGTTTTGATTTCCAGCAAAGGATCGCCGGTAAACCATTCCCCCTTCTGGCTGATATACACAGGGATCACATCATATTTTTCTCTGTTCACATTGCGCATCAGCTGCACGGCGCTAATAATGGCCACTTCATGCTCGCAGGTACGGCTGCCAAAGATCACGCCCAGTTGAATCTTGCTCATCATATCATTCCTCCGTCAGCTCTCGCTGTAATGGTCGGGCAGGTCATTTTCATACATCACCACGTCCCCGGCGCGAAGCTGCTGCCGGTTAAAGGCAATCGCCTCATCCAAAGAACCCATCACATGGATGTTTTCTTCGGGGAAGCCCGCATCTTTCAGGCCCTTTTGAATGGGCTGGGTATGCTTTTTCCCCACCAGCACCGCCACGTCCACTGCCTTGGCCATGGCCTGGCCGAATTCATAATTGTATTTTTCTTCTTCTGCGCCAAGCTCCACCATGCCGGGGGTTACGATTATCCGGCGGCCCGGGAACATGGAAAGCACTTTCAGCGCCTCCTTGCTGGAGCGGGGGTTGGTGTTGAAGGCATCGTCTATCACGGTGATGCCACCGGCGGAGCGAAGAAGCTGTAAACGATGCTCAATGGGTTTAAGGGTGGCAATGCCCCTTACGATCTGTTCTTTATTCAAGCCCAAATGCACCGCCACGGCGCAGGCCATCAAAATATTTCTGATATTGTGCTCGCCAAGCAGGGGCGCCGTGCATTCGATAGGCTCCCATCCTTTGATGCGCAGGGTAAAATGGCTGCCTTCAGAAGATACCTGCACATTTTCGGCCCACACATCCCCGTTTTCCTTCCCGGCGATGGCCTTGGGCTTTTGGGTTTTCTCATAGAGCTTTGTCACGATGGCGTTATCGTGGAGGAACACGGAAAAGCCATCCTCCGGCAGTGCATCGATCAATTCGTACTTGGTTTTTTCAATGCGTTCAATGGTGCGGAAGGTATCCAGATGCTGGGGCCCCACTGCCGTGAGCACACCGATTTTAGGATGCACCAAGCGGGAAAGCTCCTTGATTTCCCCCACGTGCCTTGCGCCCATTTCTCCGATAAATACCTGGTGGGAAGGGGTGAGGCGCTCCCGGATAATCCGGGTTACGCCCATAGGGGTATTGAAGGAAGCCGGCGTAGCCAGCACATTATATTTCTGGGAAAGAATATTGGCCAGAATAAACTTGGTGGAGGTTTTCCCATAGCTGCCCGTAATGCCAATGCGAATCAACTTCTCATTTTCCAGCAGCTTTTTCTCTGCATCATTAAAATACAGGCGGAAAATGAATTTTTCGATGGGTAGAGCCAGGATGGCAGCCAGCGCCACCAGCAGGGGCAGCAGCAGGGCAAAGAGCACATTCCAATATCCCAGGAAGGCAAACCAGTAATTTTTCACTTGCATGGAAACCAGCAGGGCTGCCCCCTGGCAAACCAGCAGCAGAATAAAAAACACCAGATAAAAGCGTTTGAGCCGGGCCGTCAAGGCAAATTTTTTCTTTTCAGCCTTCTTCATGCCCTGCTTGCGGAAAAAGCGGCCGATCCAGCCCACGGCCAGGATGAAAAGGGGCGCTGTGACGATGGAGAGCAGCAAATACGCATCATTGACGACGTAATTTTCCTCCCCTGCCACCCAATTGGCAAACTGCTGCCGGTCCAGATGATACAGCAGCAGATTGGCGCCCACAAAAACTACATTTAGCAGCAAATGTATCCCTGAAAGCTTCAAGCAGGAAAAGACGGCCTTTTGCCGCTGGAGGGTGCGGAAATAGCCCTGAAACTGATAGCTTTCCAGCTGGAAATAATGCACAAACTTCCGGGCGGAAAGCAAAAGGCTGACGGCGGAGGCCAGCACCAGCAAAAGATTGAGGATCAGCCCCAGCGGATCCATAAAATGATAATCGGCAATATACATGCCTTGCCCTCCTCTTTATTTGAGAAATGCCCGTGCCACAGCCACGAATCTGGGCCACTGCCTCAGATACGCAAAATGATCGTCATTTTCGAAAATGACCAGGCCCGCATCCTTGATTTCCTTTTCCATGGCCTGCCCCATCCAAAGAGGGGTATCCTGATCCTTTTCGCCCCAGATGAGCAGGGTGGATGCCTGAATTTTTGACAGCAGCGGCCTTAAATCCTCGGAAATCACCTTCACAAAGGTTTTCCGCATTTCTTCATCCAAGGCATTGTAATCGGCAGAGCCGTATTTCTTTCTTAAGGCGTCCAGGCTCTTTTCCGCTGCGCCGCCAACGAGGGGCAGTTTGGAAAGATTCTGCAGCAGCTTCTTTTTCTTTTGATATTCTTCGCTGCGCTTTTTCTGTTCCGGGGTCTGCTCCTTTTTAAGGCCCGCGCCGCCGGTGATCACCATGCGGTTCACCAACTTGGGCTCATTGGCCGCCAGATACAGCGCCACGCGCCCGCCAAAGGAATGGGCAATCAAATCGCAGGGGATGATTTCCAGCTTTTCCATCAATTCCTTCACGCACAGGGCAAACTCCCTTACGCCCCAGGGTTCCGGCGGCCTGCCCGATTCTCCATGCGCCGGAAAATCGATTACCGTCACTTGAAAATCCTTGGCAAGCTCCTGGCAGATGGGCTCAAAATGCTTTGTCGAGCAGCCCCAGCCATGCAAAAGCAGCAGATTGGCCCCATGATCGCCCATCTGCTCATAATGGATCTCCACGCCCTTGCAATTCAAGCGCATTGCTGCCCCTCCATTCCTTGGCTCCTGTTAGTATATGGCGCTTTATGCTTCATCATGCGCCAGGGGAATTTTCCAGATATATCGGCATTTTAGCGTTGCTCCAGCGCAGATCGCCCGGTATTCCCGAGGAACCGGCGCGATTCTTTCCAAAATGCAGCCCAGCTTTTCGCAGGTTTTCCGGGAAGGAGTATTCTCTGGATTGGTGGTAATCACAACGGAGGAAAGCTGAAGCCGCTGCATCAGCGGAATCAGCAACTTGCACGCTTTTCCCGCATAGCCGTTTCCCCTGAATTCTTCTTCCACTCTGTAGCCAATATGCCCCAGATAATACAGCCCGCCGCTTTCCCCCAGGCGCAGGCTCACATAGCCGGCGTATTTGCGCGTCTTCGCCTTGTAGATGTAAAATACATACCCGTCATCGATCCCGCAGGCCTCATCCGCCACTTCCTCATTGGAAAGCACAAGATCGATTTCGCCATCGGAAAACATAGCCCGCCGGGAAAAAAGCTGCAGGAGCCTGCGCACAAAATCACCTCAAACATTATAAACCATTTTCATTTTAACATAGGATGCATCTGCACACAAGCATGCCACCGTGCTGAAAACGGGGAAAATAGCGAAACTACTGCTTTGCCAACCAATTTCCCAGCCGGTTTTCGGAAGAGCGCGAGAGGGGGACTTTTGACGCAAAAGTCTTCTCTCGCATTCAATGTTCAGAAAAGAGCGTTTACAAATTCCTTGGCGTCAAAGGCCTGCAGATCATCGATTCCCTCGCCCACGCCAATATACCATACCGGCACATTCAGTTCCTTGCGAATGGCAATGGCCACGCCGCCCTTGGCGGTGCCGTCCAGTTTCGTGAGGATGATACCGCCAATTTCAGCGGCCTCCTTAAATTGCTTGGCCTGCTGAATGCCATTCTGGCCGGTGGTGGCGTCGAGTACCAGCATGCAGCGCATTTCGGCCTCGGGGTATTCCCGGTCGATAATGCGGCGCATTTTGGAAAGCTCGTCCATCAGGTTCTTTTTATTATGCAGTCGTCCTGCGGTATCCACGATGAGCAGATCGGTCTTTCTCGCCTTGGCGGATTGTACCGCATCATATACCACCGCGGCAGGATCGCTGCCCTCCTGGTGGCGAATGATGGGCACTTTGGCCCGCTCGGCCCATACGGCCAATTGCTCGTCCGCAGCCGCACGGAAGGTGTCGGCGGCGGCCAGCATCACACTGCGTCCGATTTCCTGGAAGCGCAGGGCCAATTTGCCGATGGTGGTGGTTTTGCCAACGCCGTTCACCCCCACCACAAACATCACCATGGGCCAGCGAAGGGGCGGCCGGGGAATGTTCATTTCTTCAATCAGAATCTGCTTAAACATTTCCTTGGCCTGGTCAGCATCCTTCACGTTTTGCTGGGTCACCTTGGCCTGGAGCTTTTCAATGATCTCCATGGTGGCCGCCATGCCTACGTCCGCTAGAATCAAAATATCCGTCAGTTCATCGTAAAAATCATCGTCGATTTGCCGGGTGTTCTTTACCAGTTCATCCACCTTTTCCGTGAGCCCGCCCCGGGTTTTGGTCAGGCCCTGCTTGAGCCGCTGAAAGAATCCCATCTTATTTCCTCCTTTTCAAAGGAATCGTTGCATCATTCATAATCCTGCAAGTTCACCGATACCATGCCGGAAATGCCCCTTTCCTGCATGGCCACGCCGTAGAGGGCGTCGCAGCGCTCCATGGTGCCTTTGCGGTGCGTAACCACCACAAACTGAGTGGTCTTGGCATACTCGGAAAGATAATCGGCAAAATAGCCGATATTGGCCTCATCCAGCGCCGCTTCGATTTCATCCAGAATGCAAAAGGGCGTGGGCTTTAGCTTGAGCATGGCAAAAAGAATCGCAATGGCAGTGAGGGCGCGCTCGCCGCCGGAAAGAAGGCTCAAAAGCTGTAGCTTCTTTCCCGGGGGCTGAGCGATGATCTCAATGCCGCAGTTGAGGGCGTCGTCCGGGTCGGTCAGCTTGAGTTCCGCTTGTCCTCCCCCAAAGAGCCGTGCAAAGGTCACCTTAAAATATTCGCCCAGCTTTGCAAATTCCACCACGAATTGCTTTTCCATCTGGGAAAGGAGCCGGGTGATCAACGATTGCAAATCCGCTTCCGCTTTGGTCAAATCCTGCTGTTGGGCGCTCAGATCGTCAAAGCGTTCCTTGGTGGCGGCGTATTCCTCAATGGCCCCCACATTCACATGGCCCATTTCCCGAATGCGGCCCCGAAGGGAAGCTGCCTCCCGCTCGCTGCCGGTAAGGTCAAAATGCCCTTCGGCTCTGAATTCCTCTGCCATGGCATAGGTGAGATCGTAGGTATTGAAAATATGATCGGTCATCACCTTAAGATCATTTTCCGCCCGGTCATGAGAAAGCTCTGTACGGTGCAGCTTGATGCTGTCTTCATCATACTGCTTATGCATTTCCTCGCTCAGGCGCACGCACTCCCGCTGGCGGGCCGATTTCTCCTGGCGCTTTTGATCCAAAGCATCCACTTTCCGCTGCATCACAGAAATATCCGCTTCCTGGCGGGCGCAGATTTCCTCCTGCTCTGCCAACAGCGCTTTTGCATCCCGAAGCATCTCTTCCCGCCCATTTTTCTCTTCCTCCAGCCGTTTCAGCGCTTCGGAAAGGGATAAAAGTTCCTGATCTCGGCGGGCCCGATCACGGCGCAAGGTATCCAGGGCATGGGAAAGCTCAGCATATTTGAGGCGCATTTTCGTGACCAGATCCCGCTGCAATTCCGCTTTTTCCCGGGCATCCAGAAGGGCCTTTTGAAGCGCCTCGGTCTTTTGATCCATGGCCTCCCGGTCGATGGTTTCGTTTTCCGTCTGGGCCTGGGTCTTTTTTAGATCTTGCTCAATTTCTTCAATGCCCTCTTTCAGTTGCTCCGCAGCAGCCCTTGTTCTTTCCAGCTGCTGAGAAGCGGCGGTCAATTCCGCCTTGGCATTGAATACCCGCTCCTGCTCACGGGCCACGGCGATCTCTTCCTGATGCACCCGCTCCATGGCTTCATTGCGCAGGCGCTTTAATTCTTCCCGTTCCGCCTGCATTTTCATGAGCCTGTCCCGAAGAGAAGCCAATTCCTTGCGTTCTCCCTCCAGGGACTTTTGCAGTTCCTTCATTTCCCGCTCGCGCCCCAGCAGGCTCACCGCGCTCTTTTGCGCTGTGCCGCCCGTCATGGAGCCGCCGGAATGCATCACATCTCCGGATAAAGTGACCAACCGAAAGGCATGGCGGCCCGCCCGCATAATGGCAATGCCGCAGTTCAGATCCTTTGCAATCACCGTGCGGCCCAGCAAATTTTCCATAATACCCCGATATTCCGGGGCATAGGAAATCAGTTCGCTGGCCACGCCCAGGCAACCGGGCATGGAAAGCAATTTGCGCTCTTCATTGTTGAGCACCCGGGATTTCACGCTGGTCATAGGCAGGAAGGTGGCCCGGCCCAATTTATTGGTGCGCAAATGATCAATGAGCCGCTTGGCCGCTTCTTCATTTTCGGTTACAATATTCTGCAGCGCGCCGCCCAGCACCATATCAATGGCCGTTTCCAATTCTGCCGGCACCTGCATGAGCCGCGCCACCACGCCCCTGACGCTTTGATCGTTCTGGGCGAAGCTTATCGCCCGGCGGACGGATTGGTTATACCCCTCCATCTCCCGGGACATTTCATCCATCAGCTTTAAGCGGCTCACATCCGCCTGATACTTTAAATTCAGGTTCTGGGCCCGCTCGGCGGTTTCCTGGGTTTCCTGGGTGAGAGCGCGAAGGCTGCCTTCGTTGGCGGCAGCATCGTTTTTTAACTCCTCCAGGGTCTTTTCCACTTCCGCCGCCTGGGCTTCAGCGCTTCTAAGCGCGCCCACCAGCGTCTGCTGCTTTTCTCCGTTTTCCACTACCGCCGCTTGGATTTCCGTGAGCCGATTTTTCATCTGCGCACAGATAGCCTGCTGGCGCGCCTGCTGATTTTTTGCATCGGAAAGGCGATTGACGGCCGCCAGAATATCCGCTTTATGCCGATCCAAGGTTTCCTCTTTTTCCTGAGCATCGGCAAGGAAAGCATCCAGCCGCGCTTGCTCACTGTCCAGTTCCTGCTGGGCCTTGTTCAACGCCGCGTCGCTCTCTTTTGTATCCGCTTCCCCCTGCTCAAAAAGCGCCCGCAGTTCCTTCTGCTTCCGGGCGGTCTCCGCCATTTCCCCGGTAATGCGATTTAAATTTTCCTGGGCCGTTTCGATTTGATGGGCCGTGCGTGCCCGGGCGGACTGGCTCTCGTGAAAAAGCTCGTTAGCCTCCAGGTGCTCCCGTCGGGCAGTGGATAGCTCTTCCTCCAGAATGCCGATGGCTTCCTCCAGCTTTTCCCGCTCGGCAGCATTTTCATTGAGCCTTGCTTCATGCTGGAGCAGCACATCCCTTAGCCCTTCCAAGGTCTGATTGAGCGCAGCGATCCGCTCCTTCACCTTATCGTGACGAATCAGGAAAATATTAATTTCCAGGGTACGCAGCCTTTCCGCCAATTCCAAATATTCCTTGGCCACCGCCGCCTGCATTTCCAAAGGCTCCACCCGGGAGGCCAATTCATCCAGAATATCGTTAACACGGCTCAGATTATCCCGGGTGCGGCTCAGTTTTCTTTCAGCATCTTCCTTGCGCACGCGATAGGTCATCACGCCGGCGGCCTCTTCAAATACCTGGCGGCGATCCTCGCTCTTTACGGAAAGGATTTCGTCAATGCGGCCCTGACCGATCAGGGAATAGCCCTCCCGACCAATACCGGTATCCCTAAAAAGCTCCAGAATATCGCGCAGGCGGCAGGAGGTTTTGTTGAGATAATATTCGCTGTCACCGTTGCGGTACACCCGGCGGGTCACCATCACTTCGGCAAAGTTGGATTTCAGCGCCCCATCCTCATTATCAAACACCAAAGAAACCTCGCAATAGGAGGCCGCCTTGCGCTTGGCCGTACCGTTGAAGATCACGTCTTCCATCTTGGCGCCACGGAGCACTCTGGCGCTTTGTTCGCCCAGCACCCAGCGCACGGCATCGCCGATATTGCTCTTGCCCGAGCCATTCGGGCCCACAATACCCGTAATGCCTTGGTTAAAGACGATCTCCGTCCGATCCGCAAAGGATTTAAATCCGTGAATTTCCAGCTTTTTGAGCCGCATGCTCTGTTATTCCCCCGTAATGAAATCAAGTGCTGCCCGGGCCGCTTCCTGCTCGGCGCGCTTTTTGCTGGTGCCCTTGCCCCGGCCTGCTTCCCGGCCGTCAATGAGCACAGCGGCCGTAAAGATTCTATCATGGGGCGGGCCTTCTTCCCCCACCGTCTGATAAGCGGGTGCCGCCGTTCCCTTGCCCTGCAGATATTCCTGCAAAGCGCTCTTAGGATCGGCAGCCGCAGTTTCCGAGCAATCCCCGATTAGCTTTTCCACCATGATCCTGGCAGCGGCCAAGCCGCCATCCAGATACACAGCGGCCAGTACCGCCTCAAATGCATCGCAGAGCACGCTGTTGCTTTTGCGGCCGCCATTTTGGGCAAATCCCTTATCCATCATCAGGTAATCTCCCAGATGGATGCTCCTTGCAGCGTCCGCCAGCTTTTCTTCCCTCACCAGCTTTTGCCGGAGCTTTGTCATGGCGCCCTCTTGCATTTCCGGGTGCTTCACAAATATTTTTTCGCTCACGCACAATTCCAGCACTGCATCCCCCAAAAATTCCAGCCGCTGATTGTGCTGCGGGCTCAGAGAGGGATGGGTCAGCGCCTGCTGCAGCAGGATCAACCGCTGAAATTCATGCCCGATTCCCTTTTGCAGCGCCGCCAGATCTGCCATGTTCCCCGCCTCCCATCTCATTTTTTTCATCTTCTAAATACCAGCGAAGCGCGCCCACTTTGGGTGAGCGCGCCATGCCTTTTCATTTGGAATTACTGCTTGGATTCGATGTACTTCACCACATCGCCCACGGTCTTGAGGGTGTTGATGGCAGTATCATCCACGGTGATATTGAACTGATCTTCCAAATCCATGATCATTACCATCACATTGGCGCTGTCGGCCTTGAGATCTTCCACCAGGCGCTTATCCGCAGTGATTTCCTTCACGTCCACCTTCAGCTGCTTCGCGATCATGCCAGCTACCATATCAAATACCATGTGATTATTCCTCCCTTTACTGCTGTAATTGTTTTGAAATTTCTTTCTCTATAGCATCGACCAGGCCTTTACGCGCCATCAGCGCGGCCTGACGGATGGCAGAAGCAATGGCGTGGGCGTTGCTGGAGCCGTGGGCCTTGATCACCACGCCCTTTACGCCCAGGAGCGGCGCACCGCCCACCTCGGTATAGTCCATCTGTTTTTTTACCCGGCGGAAGGCAGGCTTGGCGATCAGCCCGCCAATCTTTCCCCGCAAATCGGCATACATTTCTTTTTTGATCATGCCCATTAGGGTATCCGCCACGCCCTCCATGAATTTCATGATCAAATTGCCGGAAAAGCCATCGCTGACGATAACGTCCGCATGATCGGCGGTGATATCGCGGCCCTCGATATTTCCTACAAAATTGAAAGGTGCGCTTTCCATCAAAGGATAGGCGGCCTTAGCCAGGGCATTGCCCTTTTCGGCTTCTGCGCCGATATTCACAAGGCCCACCCGCGGGTTTTCAATGCCCCGCATCAAGCGCACATAAGCAGCGCCCATCACGCCAAACTGGGGAAGATACTGGGGCAGGCAATCCACATTGGCGCCGCAGTCAATAAGGCAGAAAAAGCCTTTTCCGTTGGGCAAAAGGGGCGCCAATGCCGGGCGCTCTACGCCCTCAATCCTTCCCAGGCGGAACATGCCCCCCGCCAGAGTGGCCCCGGTAGAGCCGGCGGATACAAAAGCATCCACCTTTTTTTCCCGCAAAAGAAGCATGCCTTTTACCACAGCGGAATTTTTCTTTTGTCGAACGGCCATTACTGGGGCGTCGTGGTTGGTGATAATTTCAGGGCAATCATCCAATTCGATACGATTCCGAACATCTTGGGCTTCGCCCAGTAATTTTTCAATTTCATCAATGGGGCCGGCCAAGGTAATCTTCAATTCCTTATCCGCCCGAAGCGCTTCCAAAGCGCCCATAACAGTACAATTTGGCGCTTCATCGCCGCCCATTGCATCCAGATAAATGTGCGTCACTGCTTCCACTCCTTACAAAGGCTCATCAAAAGCCAACCTATTTTATCACAATTCGGGAGAATTGACAAGTATCGTTGCGTTGGTGTTGATATTTGAATCAAAATGTTGTATAATATAGATAAGTAATGAAGAATCACCGCATTTGCGGTATGAAAGGGGTATGTTCTATGAAATTGATTATTGCCATCGTCCAGGATGAGGATGCTTCCCGCCTGGTGAGCAACCTGATGAACGAAGGCTACGGTGTGACCAAGCTGGCCACCACCGGCGGCTTCCTCAAGTCCGGCAACACCACGCTGCTGGTAGGCGTTGACGACACCAAATTCGACGGCTGCATGAGCATCATCGAAAAGGTGTGCAAGAGCCGCAAGCAGATCGCCTCCTCTCCTGTCACCATGGGTGGTTCCACCGGTATGTATACCCCCTACCCCATCGAAGTAACCGTGGGCGGCGCTACGGTGTTTGTGCTGACGGTGGATCAGTTTGTCAAGTATTGATGAGGGCCCCGTGGGGCTGAAGCTAAAGGAATGCACGGCGGGAAGCGATTCGCTTCTCGCCCTTTACCATGATTTTCTTTCCGGCCGCATGGCCCATGCCACCCTCCTTTCTGGGGAAAGCGGCGTGGGCAAAAGAACCCTGGCCCGATTGCTGGCACAGGGCCTTCTTTGCCGCCATGAGGGAGAAAAGCCCTGTGGCCAGTGCCGGGACTGTGCCCGTTTTTTGGCCCGCACCCATCCGGATGCCCTTTTCCCCGCCCCGGCCCCCCGGGAAAAAACCATCAAGATTGATGCGCTTCGGGAAATGATCGATGCCCTCTCCCGCCATTCTTTGGAAGGCGGCAAGCGGGTGGTGGTCATTGAAGACGCCGAAAAGATGACGCCTCAGGCGCAGAATTGCCTCCTGAAAACCTTGGAGGAAACCACGGAAGGCACCTATTTTCTCTTAACTGCCAATTCGGAATCCGCCCTGCTTCCCACCATCCGCTCCCGCTGCCGCATCATTCGCATGCAGCCCTGGCCCCAGGAAAAGGTGGAAAAGACATTGCTTTTAAAGGGTATTCCTGCCGCCCGTGCCCATGAGCTATCGATTTACTGCGAGGGCAGCCTGGGCCGTGCCCTTGAAATGCAAGGGGACGATACCTACTGGGCGGCCCGGGATTTGGTGCGCCGGGCTTTTTTATCCGTTCGCACCACGGCGGATATCGCCGCTGCCGTTCCCCTGCTCAAAGATCAGAAAGATAACAGCGATCGGCTTCTGGATATCCTGGAGCAGGAAATCCGGGGGCTATTGTATACGAAAACTACCGGCTCTTCTGTAGAAGAAGAGGGGCTTCCCTCCTTCTGGGATCATGCCTCCCCCCAAGGGCTGCGCAAAATCCTGGAGGCCGTTTTTATCGCCCGGCGCCATCGCTTCGCCAATGTTGGCTGGGCTGCGCTGGCCGAGGGCTTAATGCAAACCATATCGGAGGAAACAAGAAAATGGCAAGTGTAATCGGCGTTCGCTTTCGCAACGCAGGCAAGCTTTATTATTTTGCCCCTGGCTCCTTCTGGCCCACCGCCGGGGATGCCGTCATCGTGGAAACGGTGCGCGGCATGGAATACGGCGAAGTGGTCACCGGCGTGCAAGAGGTGAGCGATGATCTGATCACCCCTCCCCTCAAGCCCGTGATCCGCATCGCCACCCCGGAAGACGCCCAGCATCAAATGGACAACCGAGCCAAGGAAAAGGATGCCCTGGCCATCTGCCAGAAAAAGGTGGATGAACACAAGCTGCAAATGAAGCTGGTAGGCTGCGAATATACTTTTGACAATTCCAAGATTCTTTTCTACTTCACATCCGATAAGCGAGTGGATTTCAGGGTGCTGGTGAAGGATTTGGCGTCCGTATTCCGCACCCGGATTGAGCTGCGCCAGATCGGCGTTCGAGATGAGGCCAAGATGATGGGCGGCCTGGGGCTTTGCGGTCGCCCCGTTTGTTGCGCTGCTTTCCTGGGGGATTTCCAGCCCGTATCCATCAAAATGGCCAAGGAGCAGAATCTTTCCCTGAATCCCACTAAAATTTCCGGTGTGTGCGGTCGGCTCATGTGCTGCCTTAAATATGAAGAAGATCATTATGAGGCTACTCGGAAAAAAATGCCCAAAGTGGGCAAGGAAGTAATTACTCCCGATGGCAATGGCACGGTGGTGGACCTGAATATCCTCAAGGAAACCGTGCGGGTGCGCATCCCCAAGGGCGATGCTACCGAGCAAAAGGATTACCCCATGGATCAGGTGCAGCGCCTCCATCCCGCTCAGCGCAATAAGAACGAAGAAAACCGTAAGCCTACCCCCGCCCCTGAAGAAGAAGCGGCCCTTGGCGAAGAAAATTCTGTGCTGGCCGCCGAAGAAGATTATATTCCCGAAGAAGAAATGCTTTCTGAAGAAGTGGACGAAGGAATCACCGAATCCGCCGATGAAGCTGATCTCCAGGAAGAGATTCCTGCCGACGAAGAAGAATAAACCAAAAGCCAGCCTCATCGGCTGGCTTTTTCTTATAGAATCATTTCATAATAAAGATAATCCCCTGCATAGGCGCTTTCCGTATGATTCTCTTTACGGTCATACAGTTTAAAGCCGACGCTCTCATAGTTTCTGGGAGCAATTAAATTGCTGTTTGTAGATACGATTATCTTCTTCAAGCCTTCATAAGAACAAATTCTTCGAATAGCCTCCTGCAATTGCATGCGACCGTAACCCTTTCTTTTATAAGCACTGCGAATGCCATTGTGCCCGATTTCAACATAATCAGGGCAATTTCTCGGGTCCCAGGTTACAAATCCAATGGGATATCCGTCAATGCAAGTTACCAGGCCGTATCGATCCGCGATTTCGGGGTTGTCATAAAAAAATGCATCCGATTCCTGCCAATTTTCCTGCCACACAGCTTGATTTCTCGGATCAAAAGAATAGGCGTCCTGCAGGATATCATACATTGTTCCCCGGGGAAACTCTGTGAATTTCCTGAATTCTATCATACAGGCCTCCAATCAACAAAATGATTATTTTGTTTCTACTGC
>SVGW01000120.1 GCA_015056125.1 Clostridiales bacterium
CCCTTTTCACAGGGCTGGAAAGCCATTTTTGCAGTAAATGTGATGGATCGAATGGAAGACTGCTTTAGCTGACTTCCATTCGCAGTTTGTCGAAAATACTTTTTCGACAAACTGAAGCCGCCGGAATACCGACGGCTTCAGGGCGCTTGATTACTTTTCGTATTTGAAGCCCAGGGTGTTGAAAGCGTTGTCCACATTGTGGTTCACATTGATGGTATCGGATACCATGCCGGTGGATTCCACGCCGGTGGAGGAGGTGAGGGTGATGGCGGTGCCCATGGGGGAGGCGGAGATGGCGAAGGTGCCTTCTTCGGTGTAAGCGCCGTCATTCACATTAATGGTATAGGTGGCATCGGCGTTCAGGGTCAGGATGCTGTTTACGGCAGTGCCGGCAGCGTCTTCGCCGGCAGCGGTGAACACACCCTGGATACGATCGCTGTAGAAAGCGATTTCAGTAGCCATGGGCACCATTTCGGCGATGCGCATTTTCACGGTGAGCACGTCGTTGGAAAGGGTGCCTTCCACAGCGGCAGCGCCTTCCGCATTGCTCTGCAGGGTAATCACGCCGTCAGCGTAGGTGAAGGTGCCTTCTTCGGTATAGGTGCCCATATCCGGGATTTCGGAAGCGTAAGCATAGCCGCCCACGGCATCCAGCACCAGCGCAGAGGCAGCCACAAAGCCCATGGCGCTCATGTCCTTAACACCGGTATACACGCCGGCTACATCGGCGGTGGTGGCTTTCTGGAGCACGATGGTCCGGGGCGTCTTGCCCATGGAGGAGAGGATCAGATTGGCGGTCAATACGCCGTCAGCCAGGGTGGCCGTCTGCGCGGGAAGATCAGCGCATTCGAAGGTGACCGCGCCATCGGCCACAGAGAAAGTGCCCTGCTGCACATATTCATATTCGGAGCCCATCATTTCAAAGGTGGATACCATGGTGAATTCAGCGCCCAGGCTCATCTCCAGCGCGCATTCATACACGATCGTGGAGCCCATGGCTTCCACTTCCAAAGCGCCCACATACAGGCCCAGCATATCGGTATACACCATCTTCTTGGCCACGGGATAAATATCTTCATCCGCATTGGGGGAGAAGGAGGCGGCACCGTAGGGTACGCTGGTGGAGAAAACCAGGTTCTGGCCGTCCAGCTGGAAGGTGGCGGTCTTCATTTGATCGGCGGTGGAATCGGAATAGAGCATCATATAGGTGCCATCTTCGCTGCCGATCATACCGCTGCCCTTGTTAGAGCCGCCTTCCAGCTTGTTGGTCCACTGGAAGTTGTTGTTTTCGTCGATGGTGAGGTACACATTCAGAGGCATGCCCAGGGGAGAGGCGTCCAGCACATAGGTGCCGGCCAGGCTTTCTTCCGCCATGGCGGGTACCATGCCCAGCATCAGGCACAGGGCAAGAAGGATCGCGAGAGTCTTTTTCATGGGAAGATCACTCCTGTTTCAAAAATGATAGGATATGCATATATTATAGAGAAAACGCCTTTTTTTTCAACGAAGAGTGGGAAACAATCAAATTGAAAGCAAATGAAAGAAAGCGCATTTCTTTTCTGAATATCATTGACAGTAATGAAAAACAAGCATATAATGAAAATATCTGTAAATAGGAGGAAGAGGGGAAATGCGGGTATTATTGACCGGCGGCGCCGGATATATTGGCTCTCATACAGCTCTTTGCCTGCTGGAAGCGGGTTATGATGTGGTGGCGTTGGATAATCTTTCCAATTCCTGCCCGGAGGCGCTGCGCCGGGTAGAGGAACTCACCGGGAAAAAAGCGCCCCTGATCGTGGGCGATTGCACCGATGAAGCCACCCTTGAAAATGTTTTTTCTCAGTACAAAATCGATGCGGTGATTCATTTCGCCGGTTTGAAGGCTGTTGGCGAGTCTGTGGCCAAGCCTTTGGAATATTATCAGAATAATCTGGACGCCACCATGATGCTCTGCCGGGTGATGAAAAAGCACGGCTGCGAGGCGCTGGTGTTCTCCTCTTCCGCTACGGTGTACGGCACCTATCCTGAAATGCCCCTGCGGGAAGATTGCCCCACTGGCTGCACCAATCCCTATGGCTGGACCAAGTGGATCAGCGAACGGATTTTGACTGATATTGCCCATGCCGATCCCACCCGCTCTTTTGTGCTGCTGCGCTATTTCAATCCTATCGGCGCTCATGAAAGCGGCCGCATCGGCGAAGATCCCAGTGGCATTCCCAACAACCTGATGCCCTATGTATGCCAGGTGGCTTCCGGGAAGCTCAAGCAGCTCAGCGTATTCGGAGACGACTATCCCACCAAGGATGGCACCGGCGAGCGCGATTACATCCATGTGATGGATTTGGCCGAGGGCCATCTGGCGGCCATTCGCTATGCTGCCAGCCACAAGGGCGTGGAAGTGTTCAATCTGGGCACCGGCGAAGCTTACAGCGTGCTGAATCTGGTGCATGCATTTGAAAAGGCCAATGGCCTCACCATTCCTTATCGCATTACCGAGCGCCGCCCTGGCGATATTCCCGTATGCTACGCCGATCCCAAGAAGGCGGCGGAAAAGCTGGGCTGGACTGCCAAGCGCGATCTGACCACCATGTGCCGGGACGCCTGGAACTGGCAGAAGAATAATCCCCTGGGCTACAACGTGAAGTAAGCATTTATATGTCCGCGAAAGCGGGGGCCTCCGCGGCCCCCGTGCCCCTGCGCCAGAGGATATCTCCTCTGGACTCCGGTATGCGACAGAGGCGTGCTATATATGCTGCGTTTTTACGCATGATGCTTAAGGAACGAATCAAACAGCTTCACGGGCACAATGAAAACAAGAAAAACGCCGGGAGAGAAAGCAAGTGAAGTGACCCCAAAAAGTTAGACAAATATGTCTGACTCAAATTGTTCAAGCAGCCAAGAGGGCTTGCTGTCTGTGTAATGCAGGCGGCAAGCCCTTTAGTTTTGCCTTGATCCGCCTGTTGTTGT
>SVGW01000047.1 GCA_015056125.1 Clostridiales bacterium
CACCACCATAGCGCCCTGCTTATTCATGGTTTTCTGTGCAGATAGCAGCACGCGCAGACCGGCGGAGGAAAGATAATCAAGCGAAGAAAAATCCAGCACGAGCCTTTCAACTCCATCCAGGCTTGCTTTTAATTCATTCTCCAACTGGGGTGCGGTGGTGGTATCCAGGCGGCCGGCGAGGGCAATGGTCAGTTCAGTTCCTGCGAGCTTTTTTTCGATGGTCATATCGGTTCTCTCCTTACCTTATGATGGATTATTTCTGTGTTGCCAAGGGGAATTTTCAAGGAATACACGGGCCATTACAGGTCGTCGCATACGTCAATGATCAAATGGCCCTTGGATACCCGCAGGCGAACATCGTCAAACATATTTTTGAGCATCATCAGCGATACGCCCAACGTGCTGGAGCATTCCTCCTGGGGATCCTGCGCATTTTCAGGGAAGAGGGCCTCTTTGCTCTCAACATGAATCTTGATTTGCTGATTGTCGTATTTGATCTCAAACTGCAGATGTGCAGTGGCCGTGATTTCATAGACACCTTCGCACAGGCTGTCAAAGGAAATCTGCATCTTGCGCATCAGTGCGCGCTCGGTTCCCCGCTCCTTGCAGGTATTCTCAATTTCATCATTCAAAGCGATCACATCCATGGGCGATACGCCGGAAACAAACGAGAATACTTTTTTGATGCCAATGCGGCTCAGAAGGGTGGTGAGGAGCAGCACGCATACGCCCATTACCATGGGGGAGACGAGAATCGTGCTCACGCTCTGGGGAAGGAAGCTATACAGATTGGGAATCAGCGTGCTGATGGCGAAGAAAATGCTCAGGAAAACGGTGAAGATCCGCCGGTCATCCATCACGCAGGAGGTGAGCGCAGAAAAACCGCCCGCCATGATATAGCAGCCGCTGTAAAGCAGCACTGCGCCCAGCACGGGCGTGGGAATCAAGGAAAGCACATTGGTCAGGCCCGGAAAAAAGGAAGCTGCCATCAGCATGCCGCAGGCCAGATAAGCAACCTTGCGGCTGGTGATTCCGCTGGCGCCGGCGATGCCGATATTGGTGGTGGCGGTGGATTGAATGGGGCCGCCGAGCATGCCGGATACCGCCGTGCCAAGGGCATTGCCGCGGATACCGCTTTCAATGGATTTCCAATTGGGCTTTTTGAAATGCGGATCATCCGCACTTTGGGAGGCGGAGAAATCCCCGATATTATCTACAACGCCTGCCACCGTAACAACGATAAACGGGATCAGCGCCCGCAAATCAAAGGAATAGGAAAGATCGGCATAAATGGGCAGCGCAACGATCGCCTGATCCTGAAGCTGAGCAAGGCTGGCAGGATCAAAAACGCCCGTCACGGCAGATATGACAAAGCCAAATACAATGCCAAGCAAGGCCGTATACGGCTTAAGCGGCTTCAAAAAAAGCGAACAGGCCAGCATGAACAGCAGCGTCAGCACGGCGACAACCAAATGCATCGGATTGTATACGCCGCCCGCTGCATTGCCCAGAAAGTTTTTCAACGCCGTTGGCACCAGATTGACGCCCAGAATAAAGATCATTGTGCCGGTCACTTCAGCCGGGAAGAATTTTCGCAGCTTAAAAGTGAATGAGCCGAGCAAAAATCGCAATAGCCCGGAGAACACGGTCATGCCAAGCACCAGGGGCACGCCGCCGATTTCGGCAGCGAGGATACAAGCTGAAAGGGCGGCAGAATCCGCAACGGACAGGGATTGGAAGCCGGAGCCGATGAAGCGATTGGGCAGGGTTTGAAGGATGCCGGTTAAGCCCATTGTAAACAGGGCCGCTGCCAGCAGCGAACCGGACAGATTCAGATCCAGCCCGGCGGCCCGCGCAATCGATACAGGCATGGCCATGCCCAGCGAAAGAATCAGCAGCATATGTTGCAGCGAGGAAAAGAACAGCGGCGCCGCAGGCGGCGTCTGCCCCGAAGAATAAAGCACCGTTTTTTCAGCATTCAGTTGTTTTGGCTTTGTTCCGTTTGCCATCCATGATCGCCCCTTTTGCTTTGGGATAAATAAGGAAAAAAGGCTTGCTTTCAACCATGGTTATTCTATGGTGAGAATATCGCAAAAGCCCGTCACGTCAAAGATTTCGCCGATGGTTTCATTCACGTTGCGCACCACCATAGCGCCCTGCTTATTCATGGTTTTCTGTGCAGATAGCAGCACGCGCAGACCGGCGGAGGAAAGATAATCAAGCGAAGAAAAATCCAGCACGAGCTTTTCAATCCCATCCAGGCTTGCTTTTAATTCATTCTCCAACTGGGGTGCGGTGGTGGTATCCAGGCGGCCGGCGAGGGCAATGGTCAGTTCGGTTCCTGTGAGCTTTTTTTCGATAGTCATATCGGTTCTCTCCTTTTTTATGATTATTAGGAATTGAATTTCTTATATTCTGCGCAGCTTCACCCACGCTTGAGGAAGCTGATACGCAGTGCGCTCCATGATCACAGCTTTGCAAAGATCCAGGGTTTCCTGAATTTTTTCCCGAACGGATAAAAGCCCCTCATAAATCTTTTCATCGTCCGTTTTCACGTCCATCGTGAATCCTTCAGGCTGAATATGCATCCGGAGAACCGCCTCAATCAGGCGGCTGAAATAAATTTTCTGTTCAATCTTCAGGCGCTCAATATCATACAATGGCTGCAAATGCCGATCCGCCGCCACATCCATTTCATCCGCAAGGCGAACCAGGGCACCCAGGTATGGCAGGCATACCGTGTTTCCATTTGGCAATGGATATGCAGCAGGAAATTCAACGGGATCAAACAAGTCTGTGCGCCGGTGCCCGCGGGCGATTTGCGCAATGCAGAATAGATGCTCCTCCGTTTGAATCTCCAATAGCGCCGCATATTTGCGAATAAACAGGGCGCTGAGCTCATGGTGATATTCGCGCACGAGCGTCTCTGACGATGCATCCGGATGCTTTGCCAGATAGGAAGCGCAGTCAAGCTTTTGCTTGAAGCATTCTAAATCCTTTTCTGAAACGCTCATGCCGATATCATGCAGATAGCATCCCATCAGCAATACATAGATTTCATCTGCATTCAGCATTTCAACTTGCTCGGGCCCAATTAGAGCATTGCAATAATTGACTACCGACATGCTGTGAAGCAGTGAATGATCCGTAAATTCCTGGAAGCGCTGCTGATAATGAGAAAGCGTGTGTTGCATGGCGAAAATGGCGCTGGTATATCTGCAGTGCAGATCGGGCTCCAGGGTGCGCAATCGCTTTTCCAAGAGGAAGTCGTGATCATGCTGCATGATAAGTTATCCCCCTTTTTCTTTATCCGCCAGTACCACTGTGAGCACATTCAGCCCCAATAGATTCTGATAGCTCACATCCTTGGCCAAGCGGTAGACCATGCGGATACCGATATTCCTGAAAGTATCCTTTGGAGCCACCATTTCCATCCATTCGTGCGGGTTGAAGGGAATACAATCATCCTTGATGCGCAGCAGAATGGCGTTGTGGGCGTATACCACGCGGCAGTTGATACGGTGGCTGCGCCGATCTGCGGCAAAGCCGTGCTTTACGATGTTTCCTGCCATTTCCTCCAGGCAAAGCGCAGAATAATAGGCTGTCTTGGAGGCTGTGCCATGAGATAAGCAAAAATGCTGAACCTGAACGGCCGTCTGCACAACGTCCTCCATACTGGAAATGGAAATCTCCAGGCGGTTCTTTTCAGCAGCGCCAAAATCTGGTTTCAAAAACAGCCAATCATCCAACGTGCGCGGCAGCCGCTTCAAGCGGAACCATCCGTAGGCAGGCACCAGCAGCAGGGTCAAAACAATGCCGATGGGGTTGGCCAGCCATACGCCCAGGGCCTCCATATGAGGCGCCAGAAGCATAGCTGGAAGCACCATGCCAAGCAAGCCGTCCACCACGGATTGTACATTTACATAAATATTGTGTCCCGTAGCCTGCAAATAGTTGGAAAATACACTGCAGAGCATCACCAGCGGCACACAGAAGCCGTAAATCACAAAAAGCTGCCGGGTCAGGATAAAAACGGAGGAGGATGGATCGGCGAAAAATACGTGGGTCATTGGAGATGATACCCCAATGACAATCGCACCCACCAGCGCAGAAAGCGCAAGCCCTTTTGTGAATACGATATGCAATATTGTCCTGATGGAATCCCGATCCTCTTCACCGACAAACACGCTGGTAAGCATGCGTACCACCGCGCCAATCCCCAGGCACAGAGCGATGAACAGGCCACTGATCATATTAAATGCCGATGCAGCCGACAATCCTTCCTGCCCCGCATATTGCAGCAGGATTCGGTTAATCAGCAAGGTGCGAACCGATAAATAAAATATCAGCGTGGCGCCCGGCAAACCGATTTTGGTCATTTCCAGCAGTTCACGCCAGCAGATCGCTTTTATGCTGTAACGAAACTGCGCTTTCTTCGTGAAATAATGGGGCACAAGGATCAAAAAATATACCCAGTTGCTCAGCGCCGTTGCCAGCGCAAGCCCCCTGATCTCCAGTTTCAAAACCGCTACAAAAACCACATCCAGCACGATATTGGTCAACACCATGGCCGCAATACCGATATAGCTGATGGTATTTTTCCGCTCCATCTGCAAAAAGGACGCCAGCTGCTGTGCCAGCAATTGCGGAAGAATGCCAATGGCATATCCGGTAATATAGGAGATCAGCGGGGCGCGAAGAGATGCATTCGCTCCCAGCGCATCCGCCAGCCATCCGGGAAAGAGAAGGCAGATCCCTGTAATCGGCGCGCCTGCCAGCATAACGGTCGTCAGGTTGAGAGAAAAAATCCCCTTCGTTTTTTGCATTTCGCCGCGGCCCATATGCTTGCCGCACAGTACGGCTGTGCCGCCCAGCAGCACAGCGCCCACTGCAGAAAGAATTTTTTCCAAGGAGCCAAAAAGGCCGATCACCCCGATCATATCTGCGCTGATAAACCGGCCTGCCATTGCGCCATCCACAATCGCATTGAAAGATCCCATGGCAACAAGCAGAATTTGCACAGGGAGCAACCTGAAGAAAAGTTTGGATAACATCGCGTTATTTCTGTTCTGCTTGCGCATTTCAATCATCTCCTTTATGCTTGCATTCATGATCCGAAATATACCAGCTGAATAGATTATAACACTTTCGGTCGTTTTCAAGCAAGCCGGGATAGCGGGCGGAACGGTTTTTTTTTACGCAGCTGCCATGGCGCTGCTGCAAAGCAGATCGAACATGATCCATTTACTTCCCTTGGTTCTGTTTATTTTACGGTGATGTTGATCTGATTGTTGAACGCATCCTCCTGGATGGGAAGATACTCAATTCGTTCCGCCGCATTTTCCACCAGCTTCATGGGGAGGATATTGTTCTCGTCCGCAGGGTCAAATGCCTTGCCGGAATAGCGAATCTGCATGGCGGCTTTCTCCTCCTTCTGGGAATAGGAGGTGGTCACCGTCAGATGGAAGCCCTCCGCCATTTGGGGCAGAAGAATCTGCATGCACATTTCCTCAAACACCGTCTGCATCCTGTAAATGGTTTTTTGGGAGATCTGATGCTTGCGCCCAAATTCCTCCAGTTCGCTCATCAGGCCGATGAAATCGAAATCCCGGGAGGTGATGCATGCTTCATGCACCTTCAATTGGCGAATGAAGCGGATGGTCTTTTCCCTCTTTGGATGATCGAAAATCTCATCCGGCGTGCCCTCTTCATAAATGCCGCCCGCATCCATATAGAACACCCGATTGGCAATTTCTCTGGCGAAGGACATTTCATGGGTCACGATCATCATCGTCAGCCCTTTTTTGGCCAGATCGCGGATAACGGATTGCACCTCGCCCACCATGGTAGGGTCAAGGGCGGAGGTGGGTTCGTCAAAGAGGATGATTTCCGGCTCCATGGCCAGGGTGCGGGCGATGGCCACGCGCTGCTTCTGGCCGCCGGAGAGATTGTCGGGATAGTTCAAGGCCTTGTCGGCCAAACCCACCGTGCGAAGAAGCTGCATGCCCTGGTCATAGGCCTGCTGCCGGGTTTTTCCCAGGAGATCCACGGGGGCCTTCATGATATTTTCAATCACCGTCAGGTGGGGAAACAGGTTGAAAGATTGGAACACCATGCCCATCTTCCTGCGCACCTTGCTGATATCGCACTTTTTATCTGTGATGCATTGATCCTTCACCCAAATTTCTCCGGCAGTAGGCGTTTCCAGCATATTGATGCAGCGAATCAGGGTGGATTTGCCGGTGCCGGAGGGGCCGATAATGGAAATTACATCGCCCTGACGTATTTCGGTGCACACGTCCTGAAGGGGAGTTGCATTGGGATATGCCTTTTTGAGATGATGAATACGGATCATCGGATCACCCCTTTGAGAATTTTTTTCTCCCTGCGGCGGCGGGAATCCAGCTTCTTTTGCAGTGCGCCCAGCAGTATCGCCACGCCCCAGGTTATCATGAAATAGATTACCGCCACGGCGATCAGAGGGAAGAGGGCTTCATAGGTATTGCTGCGGATAATATCGCCCATCTTGGTCAGGTCATTCACGGAGATATAGCCCACCACGGAGGTGGCTTTGATCAGCCCCACCGCCTCGCCTGTGTATGTGGGCAAAAATGCCTTCATGGATTGGGGGAGAATAATTTTAAAGAAGGTTTCATTGCGGGTGTAGCCCAGGGCGTAGGCGGCTTCTCTCTGGCCGCGGTCCACCCCTTCCACGCTCAGGCGCAGGTGGCTGTACACAAAGGAGCCAAAGGTCAGCGCAAAGCCGATGATGGCAACGGCCATGCCGCTGATATCCGATTTGCCAAAGATAACGTAAAACAGGATCATCAGCACGACCAGCGTTGGCGTGCCCGCAATGAGCCGTGCGTATACCCGGGCAACGGCCTTGGTAAGCGCTGATATTGCGAAAAATCTGGAGCGGGACAACATATAGATGCCAAAGCCTAGCGCCGTACCCCCCAGCACCGCCAAGCAGCTGATGATCAGGGTATTGATGACGCCCTCCATAATCAGCTTCCAGCGATCCTCCCGGATGAAGGTTTTTTCAAAGCTTTCCTTCAGGGAATCCCAGGCGCCGGCTGCCTGCGCCTCTTGCTCGTAGATTACCAGGATCACATCTGCCACTGCATAGGGATCGCAGAAATGGACGCTCTCCTTGCGCTCCTCCGTCATATAGATGCCGCAGGAAACCACGTCATACCTGCCTTCTTTCAGCCCCGCCACACCCGAAGTCCACTGGGCGGATTCAAATACGGGCCTGTATCCATACGCCTCACAAAACAGATACATCAGCTCCACCTCAAAGCCGGCGTACTCGTTATTCAGCAGATACACAAAAGGCTTGCGGGATAAATCCAGCACGATCTTCAATTCTTCCGTGCTGCCGGAAAAATCCGGCACGGAAGGCGGCTGTGCAGGCTCCGTATCGCCGCACCATTTTGCCCACAGGGCATCATACGTGCTATCTTTGCGGATATGGGCAAGGAACTCATTCATCTGAGCCTGCAGCCGTTCGCCCTTTTCATTCTTGCCAAAGGCGATGCCGATCTCCACGCTGTAGCCGGGAACAGTGATGTAGGACAGATTCTTGTCCGTTCTCTTTACGGCGCTGAAATTGGGGATATCCAGCAGGAATCCATCAATCTTCCCCTGTTTCACGCATTGGAACAAATCATTGAAGGAAGGATAGGAAGCGATCTGTGCATCGGGGAACAGCGCCCGGGAGAAGCCATCGTAGAGGGAGCCGTCGATCACGCCCAGGGTGGCATTTTGAAAATCATCCAGGCTGCGGCCCACCACACCCTTGACCACCATCACAACGTCTTCCTGATAGTAGGGATCGGAGAATTGCATGGTCTGCTGCCGCTCCTGGGTAATCGTCACGCCGGAGCCCGCCATGTCATACTTTCCCTGCTCAATGCCGGCCAGAATGCTGCCAAAGGTGGTGTCCACGATTTCCAGCCGATAGCCGTACTGCCGGGCGAACAGGATCATCAGTTCCACATCAAAGCCCGTGAAGCTGCCATTTTTGATGAAGGAAAAGGGCTTTTGGCCAGAGGAAGTAGCGAACAGCAGGGGGCCATTTTCTCCTGTCAGCGCATTCGTCTGCAGGATTTCCGTGGGCTCCTGGTCGCCAAACCATTTCTCTTGCAGCGCGGCGAGCGTGCCTTCCTCCCGGATCTGTGCCAAAAAGGTGTTAAACTCCGTTCGCAGCGCCGGGTCACGGTCATTGCCAAAAAGCATGCCATATTCGCTGACCATGAAAGGCTCGTCAATTCGCACAAAGGCCTGGCCCTCCCGCTGCATGGCACGGAGAACGGATTCCTCCGTGGAGAAAGCATCGATCTTTCCCAGTGTCAGCGCCATGGCCGCGTCAGAGACGGTATTAAATTCAATGAACTGGGCATTTGGCAGCATCGCGGGCAGCATAATGGCCTGCAGGCCGCCTGTTACCACGCCAATGCGATCCTCCGCCAAATCCTGGATCCGGGTGCTCCACGCTTCTTGCGCGGGCGCTTCATCCGCCCGCGCAGCAGAGGGCAACCCGGGGAAGCACAGCACAGCGACCAGTATCAGCAGCATCCATGTTTTTCGATTCAGCATCCTATGGACCTTCCTTTCTATAGGGGGGGATCTATGTTCAACGTCCCTTCGGGAATCGGCGAGACGGCCAATCGCCCTTCGGGCTGATTGCCTCATTATTATAGCATACTCGAAAAGCGCATGCGAGAAAAAATATGTAAAATAAAAGAAAAATGATGGCGGGGGGTTTAATTTTCTCCCTCAATTTGCTATACTACAGGCATTCAATCAATAGACGGAGGAGCATATTGCAATGAAAAAATGGATTGCCTCGTTGGTTGCCCTGGTTCTGGCCCTGTCCATGCTTCCGGTGTCTTTTGCCGATACGGCAGTATCCCAAACCGCTTTGCTGAAAGACGCCATGATCTACACCCTGCCCCTGATGATGGTGAAAGCCACCGAAATCAAGATCACCAATACCGAAACGGCCACCTATACCCAGGCCCCCATGAATCAGCTGGTGAAGGTGCCGATTTTGGCCAATGCCGCTGCCAAGGATGTGGTCACCCCCAATGTGGACACGATCTACACCCAGGCCCTGATGGACCTGTACCAGGATGCGGTGGTGCTTCAGTTGCCCAAGACCAACCGCTTTTCCATCATGCAATTTATGGATGCATACACCTCCACCATCACCATTATTGACTGCATGGAGCTGCCGGAGGGAGGGGAAACCTTCCTGTTCACCGGCCCCTTCTGGAAGGGCGAAGTGCCTCAGGGCATGACCCAGATCAAGTGCCCCTCCAATATGGTGTGGATGCTGGGCCGAACGATCTGCGCCGATGATATGGACGCTGCCAACGTGCGCGCCATTCAGAAGCAGATGGATATGTACACCCTCTCCGCCCATTTAAACGGCACCGCCGATAGCAAGCCCAAGGGCGAATTTGTGGAGGCGGAAAACTTTATTCCCCGCAACTTCGTGCTCAGTCGCACCATGGAGCAGTATTTTGATCTGGCAAACCAGCTGATGCTGCTCAATCCGCCCGCTCAAGAGGATGCGGAAATGATCGCCAAACTCGCTGCCATCAACGTCGGCCCCGGCATGGATTTTGATCCCTCTATCTTCGGCACGGAGGAAGAAGTGGCCGCCCTGTGGGCGCAGAATATCCAGTCTGTGTTTGCGCAGGTTACCCTTGATGCAATACCCTTTGCGGTCAAAAACGGCCCCTGGCAGATGAGTGGCCATCCCTTGGGCATTTGGGGCACGGAGTATGGCTACCGTGCGGCGGTATCCATCGTGGCGCTGGGCGCGAATCCTGTTTCCATGGCCGTGTATCCCAATGCATCCACCGACAGCGAGGGCAACCCTCTCTCCGGCGAAAACAAATATATCATCCATATCGATGCCAACGCCTTCCCGCCCACCTATGAAAACGGCTTCTGGTCCATCACCGCTTACAACGAGGTGAACTACCTGATCGATAACGAGATGAACCGCTACGCCATCAAAAATAATACGCCCTATGTGCTCAATGAGGATGGATCGCTGGATATTTATGTGCAGAAGGAAAAGCCTGCCGATGAAAAGCAGCTGGCCAATTGGCTGCCCATCAGCGAAGCGGCATTCCAGCTGTATCTGCGGGTGTACCTGCCCACGGAAGAGGTGCTGGCCAATCAGTGGGAAATGCCCTCTATTACCAAGGTGACGGCTGAGTAATTTAAAATATTCAATCGGCTGTTACACCGCTGTTTTCCTGTAAAAAGTATATCATAAAATCTGCCGTCGCCCATTTGGATGACGGCAGATTTTTGTAGTTTTTCGTATGAATTCGAACGCTCGCATATCAATTATAATCATCCTGGAAGTGAATATCTTTCCTTATTGCTGAATTGATAAGATTAAAAAGTGAAGAGAGAAAAATCGACAAGCTTCTGATGAAGCTTGTCGATTCATGGCGGAGACGGTGGGATTCGAACCCACGTGCCGGAGTTACCGGCAAACTGATTTCGAGTCAGCCCCGTTATGACCGCTTCGATACGTCTCCAAGTCCTGTGTTAGTATAGCGAAGGAAGGAAAAAAAGTCAACCCCAACTTTTGAGAATGAAAAACGGAAATGCGCAATGAAATTTGCGCAGGCATGTGCCATGCGCAAATAAAAATGGAAAATGTGACTTGATGGCGGCAGCGGAACGAAGTATAATAAAATAAACATAAAGCACTGGTGCGGGTGCGAAATAACGTGATTTTTATAAGGGGTGACGCGTATGGCGTACAAGGAATACGGACATTGGTCTTCGGATGGGAAGGAATATGTGATCACGGAACGGAAAACCCCCCGGCATTGGTACAACTATATGTTTAATGATCATTACGTGGGCTTTATTTCTCAGGTGGGCGCCGGGGACGGCTTTTGCCAGGATGATTTGGCCACCCGCGTGAAGCTGGTGACGGATCGCTGTGTGTATGTGACCGATAAAGAAAATAAAATCTGGCATACCGCCTGCGGCCTGCCCATGAGCGCTAAGTATGATCATTATGAATGCCGCCACGGCCTGGGCTATACCACCATTTCCTATGAAAAGGACGGCATTGCCGGGGAATTTACCATGTTTGTTCCCCTGGAGGGAAACCGGGAACACTGGATCGTGAAGCTGACCAACAAGAGGGATACCCCTGCTGATTTGGGCCTGATCGCTTACGCCGCCACGGATAGCGACGGCGCTCAGGAGCGTCAGGGCTACAACAGCATGGAGGGCCACTGGGACGCCTCTATCGATGCTATTTTCCATCGTGTGTCTACCGATTTTGGGCGTCACCGCCCGGGAGTGACCTATGCATATATGATGAGCGATCATCCCATGGCCGGCTTTGATTGCCGCAAGAATGCCTTTATCGGCGTGTACGGCACCCAGCAAAATCCGGAGGCCCTGGAAGAAAATCTGGGCTGCCGCAATTCCGATTGCATCGTGGAGAAGCTCTGCTTTGCTTTGGAAAACGCCTGCAAATTGCAGCCCAGGGAAAGCGAAACCTTCTGCTTCCAGATCGGCCATGTGATGGAGAAAAATGAAATTGCTCCCATGCATCAGCATTTGGAAAAGGGCGCGCCCCAGCAGCTGCTGAAAGATGTGATGGATACCCGGGCCGCCCAGATGGGGGGCGTCACCATCAAAACCCCGGATGAAAGGCTCAACCTGGCCTTTAACAGCTTCTATAAATATTCCACCAATATGGGTTCCCGCTGGGCCCGGGTGCGCCATAATGGTTACCGGGATATGTGCAATGATAATGAGTGTCTGGCCACTTTTAATCCCGAACTTGCTTGGGAGAGGTTCAAATGGGTGCTTTCCTTCCAGTATTCCAATGGCTATGCGCCCCGCACCATCAAGGATGGCCGTATCCAGGATAATAATTATATCGACTGCGCCATGTGGATCACCCTGACGGCACACACCATCGTTATGGAACTTGGCAAAAAGGAACTTCTTTTAGAGGAAATTCCCTTTAATGACGGTACTTGCGCCACCCTCTTTGAGCATATGCGCCGGGCCATTGAATATCTGTATAACTTTCAGGGTGAAAACGGCTTGATCAAGATTTGGGGCGGCGACTGGAACGACGGCATGAACATGGCGGGCCTGGAAGGAAAGGGCACCAGCGTGTGGCTGTCCATCGCTTGGTGCCGGGCCAATAAGCGCTTTATGGAATTGGCGGAACTGCTGGGCGCAGAGGAACTGATCAAGAGCCACCGGGAAATGGGCGAAACCATGCGCCAGAACATCGAAAAGCACGGCTGGGATGGCAAATATTATATGGCCGCCATCAATGATGACGGCATGAAGATTGGCTCTCAGGAAAGCCCGGCGGTGAAGATGTGGCTGAACCCGCAGTCCTGGGCCGTGATGGCGGAGATTGCCCCCAAGGAAAAATTGCTGAAAATCTTTGAAGAGGTGGATTCCTATTTGGAATGCCCCTACGGCACCCGGCTCAATCGTCCGGCCTTTACCGAATGCAATCATCGGGTGGGCAATTTCACCCGTCAGCCCGAGGGTACGCTGCTGAACGAAAGCGTATATCTCCAGCCTATGGCCTGGAAACTGATGGCTGAATGCATGCTGGGCCGCCATGATAAGCTGCAGATGACTTTGGATAAACTGCTTCCCTGGAATCATACTTACGGCGAAACCCAGGGCGAGCCTTACACCCTCTACAACTTTTATGCCACTGAAAAAACGGGCTATCGGGCGGGTATTCCGGGCCAGAGCTGGCGTACGGCTACGGCGCATTGTTTGGTGCGGGCGATTGTGCGGTATATGTATGGGCTGAACCCCACCATGGAAGGCTTGAAAATTGAACCCTGCCTACCCATTGGCTGGAAGGAAAGCAGCATCAAAAAGGAATTCCGCGGCTGCACCTATGAGATTTTCTATCATCAGGAAAATGCGGATGGCTCCATCCGCATTCTGGTGAACGGCGCGCCCATTGAGGGCAATTTGCTGCCCTATGAAAAGGGAAAGAAGTATCAGGTGGAAGTGTTCTGCTGATATCGTTATGTAACCCCGAAAGCTTTTCAGCTTCGGGGTTTTTGTTGTTTGAAGGCGAATTGAAAAAACTTGCTTGATTTACTTGCTATCAATGCATAGAACGTGATATAATAAAAGATGGCATAGTGTGCCTCTATTTTGGTGTGCACGGATGCCAATGCAAAGCAAGGAGAAAATCAATGCTGGAATTTTTGAAAAAGGCGTTTGGGCTGGGGGGCGACGCCCAGCTCAAGCCGCTGATGAAAATCGCCGATCAGATTGATGCGCTGGAAGGGCAGATGGAGAAGCTCACAGATGAAGCCCTGTGCGCCAAAACGGCGGAATTTAAGGAGCGGTATCAGAAAGGGGAAAGCCTGGATCATATGCTGCCCGAGGCCTTTGCGGTCGTGCGGGAGGCCAGCAAGCGCACTTTGGGGATGCGTCCATTCCGTGTGCAGATGATCGGCGGTATCGTGCTCCATCAGGGGCGCATCGCCGAAATGAAAACGGGCGAAGGCAAAACCCTGACCGCCACGCTCCCTGCCTATCTGAATGCCATCGCCGGAAACGGTGTGCATATCGTGACGGTGAATGATTATCTGGCTTCCTTCCAGGGAGAGGAAATGGGCAAGCTGTATCGCTTCCTGGGCCTGAGCGTTGGCATCATCATTCACGATCTTACCAATGAGCAGCGCAAGGCCGCCTACGCTGCGGATATTACTTACGGCACCAATAATGAAATGGGCTTTGATTACCTGCGGGATAATATGGTGCTCTATGAAAAGGATATGGTGCAGCGGGGCCATGCCTTTGCCATTGTGGACGAAGTGGACTCCATTTTGATCGACGAAGCCCGTACGCCCCTCATCATTTCCGGCCAGGGCGAAAAATCCACCGATATGTATGAAAAGGCGGATCGCTTCGTTTCCCGGCTGCGCAGGGATGAAGATTTCACGGTGGAAGAAAAGGATAAGGCCGTGGTATTCACGGAGGAAGGCGCCCGGAAGGCGGAAAATGCCTTTAACGTGGAAAACCTCTCCGACCCTGAAAACAACGATCTCAACCACTACCTGATCCAGGCCTTGAAGGCCAACGCCCTGATGAAAAAGGACGTGGATTATGTGGTGCAAAACGGTCAAGTGGTGATTGTGGACGAGTTCACGGGCCGGTTGATGGTGGGCCGCCGCTACTCCGATGGGCTGCACCAGGCCATTGAGGCCAAGGAACGGGTGAAGGTGGAAAGGGAGAGCAAAACTCTGGCTACCATCACCTTCCAGAATTATTTCCGCATGTATAAAAAGCTCTCCGGCATGACGGGTACCGCCAAAACCGAAGAGGGCGAATTCCAGGGCATCTATAATCTGGACGTAGTGCAGATCCCCACCAACAAGCCCATGATCCGGAACGATATGAACGATATGATCTACCGCACCAAGAAGGGCAAGTATGCCGCGGTGGTGGAGGAGATCATCAAGCGCCATCAGACCGGCCAGCCCATTTTGGTGGGTACCGTATCGGTGGAAGTGAGCGAGCTCATCAGCCGCATGCTGGAAATGCGGGGCATTCCTCATGAAGTGCTCAATGCCAAGCATCATGCCAGGGAAGCTTCCATTGTGGCCCAGGCGGGCCATTATGGAGCCGTCACCATCGCTACCAACATGGCAGGCCGCGGCACCGATATTCTCCTGGGCGGTAACCCGGATTTCATGGCCCGGCGGACCATGCGCCAGGAGGAAATTCCGGAGGACATCATTGAAGCGGCTACCGGCTTTCATGAAAATGTGGCGGAAGAAATTCTGGTGGCCCGCAAGCGCTATCAGGAGCTCAAGGCAGAATATAAAAAGACCACCGACGTGGAGCACGATAAGGTGGTGGCGGTGGGCGGCCTTCACATCATTGGCACCGAGCGCCATGAATCCCGCCGGATTGATAACCAGCTCCGCGGCCGCGCCGGCCGCCAGGGCGATCCGGGCTCTTCCCAGTTCTTTATCGCTTTGGAAGATGATCTGATGCGCCTGTTCGGGGGCGAAAGGATCCAGCCCATTATCGAGCGATTGGGCATGGATGAAAATACGCCCCTGGAAGCCGGGATGCTCACCAAGCAGATCGAATCCGCCCAGAAGCGGGTGGAAAGCCGCAACTTCGAAGTGCGTAAGCACGTGCTCCAGTATGACGATGTGATGAACCAGCAGCGCGGCGTGATTTACGGCCAGCGGCTGCAGGTGCTCCGGGGCGAAAATATGAGCGGTGTGATCGGGAACATGAAAAACACCCTGATCGAATCCGCCGTCGCCCGCTTCTTAACCGGCGATACCCAGAAGGAATGGGATCTGGATGGGCTGAAGGAATATCTGGAAAGAATGTGCGTGCCCTTTGGCACGGTGGACGCCAACCGGGAAAATCTCCTTTCCGGCTCCAAGGAAGAAGCGATGGAATTATTCAAGAAAGCTGCCCAGCGCTTCTATGAGGAAAGGGAAGCCCATTTCAAAGAGCTTGGCATTGATATGCGGGAATTGGAGCGGGCCATTCTCCTTCGGGCCGTGGATCTGCGCTGGATGGATCATATCGATGCCATGGATCAACTGCGGGACGGCATCGGCCTTCGCGCCTATGCCCAGCGGGATCCGGTGAACGAATACAAGCTGGAATCCTATGATATGTTTGAAGAAATGGTTCACTTGATCCAGGAGGATACGGTGCGCCGGCTCTATCAACTGAAATTGGAGCGGGCCCCGGAGCGCCAGGCGGCGGCCCGGCCCACCGCAGCTTCCCATAGCAGCCCTGCAGCCAATCAAAGTGCCCCCCGCAATCCGGTAAAGGCTGGAGAAAAGATCGGAAGGAACAGCCCCTGTCCCTGCGGAAGCGGCAAGAAATACAAGAACTGCTGCGGCAGAAACGCCGGAGGGAATGATTGAGACGGAAAAGGGCGATAGAACCTTTCTTTTAGGAAAAAGAAAGGCCCTCTCCCGCTCTCACAAAGAAAACCTGCTCTGGATGGGCAGCGTAGCAAGAAAACAACTTGGATACCAGTGTGGGGAGAAAATGATACAAAGGCCCTGATGGATATTTTCCAGCCGGTTTTCGGTGGGAGCGCGAGGGAGGGGCTTTTGACGCAAATGCCCCTCCCTCGCAAAAATCCCAATCATATGAGGAGTGAGAAATATGATTTTAGAATTTGATCAGTATACTCAGCGCCTGGAAGATTTGCGGGCGCAGCTGAAAGAAGTGGGGGATGGGCTGCACATCGATGATATGCAGCGGGAATTGACCGAGCTGCATGAAGAAATGAATGCAGATGGCTTCTGGGACAACCTGGATCGCTCCACCCATGTGAATAAACGCATTGCCACCCTGGAGGGAAAAATCAAGCACTACAATTCTCTTCTTTCCGCCTGCGATGATGTGGAAACCATGATGGAATTGGCCAGCGAAGAGGGCGATGAAGGCATGGTGGAAGAAATCGGCGGGGAAATCGAGCGCATCGATAAGGAAACCGAGGCCCTCACCCTGGAAACCCTGATGCGGGGCAAGTATGACGATCACGACGCCGTGCTTTCCATCCACGCGGGCGCCGGCGGCACCGAGGCCCAGGACTGGGCCAGCATGCTCTATCGCATGTACACCCGCTATTGCGAGCGCATGGGCTTTACGGTGAAGCTTTTGGATTTCCTGGATGGGGATGAAGCGGGCATCAAATCCGTTACCTTTGAAGTGAGCGGCGATCATGCCTATGGGTATCTTCGCGGGGAAAAGGGCGTGCATCGCCTGGTGCGCATTTCTCCCTTTGACGCCAATGCCCGCCGCCACACCTCCTTCACCTCTCTGGACGTGGCCCCCATGCTGGAAGAAATGGATACCGAAATTGAAATCGATATGAAGGAAGTGCGGGTGGATACCTACCACTCCTCCGGCGCCGGCGGCCAGAACGTAAACAAGACCTCCTCCGCCGTCCGCATGACCCATTTTCCCACCGGCATCGTGGTCTCCTGCCAGACCGAGCGCGACCAGGTGCAAAACCGCGCTACCTGTATCAAAATGCTCAAGGCCAAGCTGCTGGAACTGAAAGAGCGTGAACGCGAGCAGGAAATGGCTGATATTAAGGGCGTGATGAAAAAGATCGAATGGGGCAGCCAGATCCGCTCCTATGTGTTCCAGCCCTACACCATGGTGAAGGATCACCGCACGGGCTTTGAATCCGGCAATATTGATGATGTGATGAACGGCAACTTGGAAGGCTTCACCACTTCTTACCTGAAGATGCAGTAAGAAACGGAAATATTGCGGGAGGGCCTTTCTTTCGGGAGAAAGAAAGGCCCTCCCGCACCCTCCTAAAGAAAGCCGTAGGGGATGGGAAAAACGCCATTTATCGGATGTTTCCCCCTGGTGCTAAAAGGGTGAAGGAAAATGCAGTATTTGAAAAAGATCGGGTTTACGGCGCTGGGAATATTGGGAATCATTTCCCTGCTCTGCTCCATTGCAGCAGCCAGTATCACCAACCAGCACCTGATGAAGGAAGGATTTCTTTCCTATGCCGATACCAAGCACCTGGACGTAACGGCCACGGAATATGAAAAATATGCCAAGGCCATTGCCTCCTATCTGGATGGGCAGGGGGAGAAAATCCAGGTGCCCTCCCGGGCGGACGCCTCCCTTTTACAGGATGCTTTTTCCGAAAAGGAAAATCTGCACATGCGGGATGTGCGGGGGATTGTGGCGCTTCTAAAGAGCATGCGCTGGATTGGCGGCGGGATCACCCTGGCCATTCTGGCGGCGCTGTATCTCTTTGGAAAAGAAAACCGCTCCAAGCTGATGAATCAGGCCTTTGAGGGCTTTGCCTATGGCTCCATCGCGGTGCTCGGGGTGATCCTGGGGCTTGGCGTTTGGGGATTGATCGATTTTGACGGGCTGTTCTGGAATTTCCATCAGGTGGCGTTTTCCAATGATTTATGGCTTTTGAATCCCCAAACCGATCTCCTGGTGGCCCTGATGCCCCTTGATTTTTTCACCTGGTACGCCGGGGAACTGCTGAAAAGCCTGCTGCCGGTGCTGGGCATTATGCTGTGCCTGATCATTGCCTGGTTCAAGGTGGGCCGCAAGGAAGCGTAACACAAAAGGAAGTATTTTTTCATGGAATATATGGAATGGAGCCGCCAGGCGCTTGTGCAATTGCAGGAAAAAGAGCATATCCGCATTCTGGCCATTGAATCCAGCTGCGATGAAACGGCGGCGGCGGTGGTGGAGGATGGCAGGAAGATTCTTTCCAATGCGGTGTTCACCCAAATTGATCTCCATGCCCTATACGGGGGCGTGGTGCCGGAAATCGCCAGCCGCGCCCATGTGGAAAAGGTAGATCGGATGGTGGATGAGGCCCTGCGGGAAGCGGGCATGGCCCTTAAGGATATCGACGCCATCGCCGTCACCTACGGCCCCGGGCTGGTGGGCGCGCTGCTCACCGGCGTATCCTGCGCCAAGGCCCTGGCCTATGGGGCAAAGAAGCCCTTGGTGCCCGTCAATCATATCGAGGGGCATATCTGCGCCAATTTTTTAACCCATCCCAATTTACAGCCGCCCTTTGCCTGCCTGGTGGTCAGCGGCGGCCACAGCCATTTATTCTCTGTGGAGGATTATGGCGTATACCGCATCATCGGCCAAACCCAGGATGACGCCGCCGGGGAGGCCTTCGATAAAGCGGCCAGGGTGCTCAATATTCCCTATCCAGGAGGGCCGCTATTGGATAAGCTGGCGGAAAAGGGCAATCCCCATGCCTTGAAGCTGCCCCGGCCCAAAACCGAGGGGCGCTATGATTATTCCTTTTCCGGGCTGAAAACGGCCTTTATCAATGCCGTGCACAATGCCCGCCAGAAGGGGGAAGAATGGAACGACGCCGATCTGGCCGCCTCCTTCCGCCATGCGGTGGTTTCCTTCCTGGTGGATAAGGCCATGCTGGCGGCAGAGGAAATGGGCCTAAAAAAAATGGCCCTGGCCGGAGGCGTATCGGCCAACAGCCTTTTGCGCCGGGATATGGAAGCGGCCTGCCAAAAACGGGGCATTGAATTATACATGCCCAAGCTGTCTCTGTGCGGGGATAACGCGGCCATGATCGCATCCGCGGGATATTACCGATTGCGCCGGGGCGAGATCGCCGATCTCACCTTGAACGCCCGGCCCGCCCTGCGCTTAAAGTGATATCGTCTCGAAAAAGATACACAAAAGGAGAAATGCGTATGAGCCAATCCAAGCCCCGGCTGAGCAGGCTGATGAAACGGTTTTTGCCCTACTATTCCAAGTATAAAAAGGATTTGTTTTTCGATCTTTGCTGCGCGCTGCTCACCACCCTGTGCGAAGTGGTGTTTCCGTTGATCATCCGCGCCATCACCAATCAGGCGGTGGAGGATTACACGTTGATCACCACGGGCTGGGTGCTGAAGCTGGGGGGATTGTATCTGGTGCTGCGGGCCATTGACGCCTGGGCCAACCGGTATATGCAGTTCCAGGGCCATGTGATGGGCACCAAGCTGGAAACGGATATGCGCTCCGATCTCTTTGCGCATCTCCAGCAGCTTTCCTTCTCTTATTTCAATAATACCAAGGTGGGGCAGCTCATGTCCCGCATCACATCGGATCTGTTTGACGTAACCGAGTTTTCCCACCATTTTCCCGAAGAAGTGCTGATTTCTGCGGTAAAGATCACCGCCTCCTTCTTCATCCTTTGCGGCATGAATGTGTGGCTCACTTTGATGATTTTCCTGCTTTTGCCCTTTATGCTCATCGGCACCCGCTATTTCAGCCGCCGGATGCGCGCCGCCTTTAAGGAGGGCCGCCATCAGATGGGCGAAGTGAACGCCCGGGTGGAGGATAGCCTGCTGGGGGTTCGGGTGGTAAAATCCTTTGCCAATGAAGAAATTGAAACCCAGAAATTTGAAGAGGGAAACCGCAGCTTCTATGGCATCCGCACCAAGCAGTATAATTACATGTCCGGCTTCCATACGGTGACCCGGCTCTTTGACGGCCTGATGTATATCACCGTGGTGGTAGCAGGCGCCCTGTTCCTGGCGGCGGGCAAAATCGGCGTGGGCGATTACACCGCCTATCTCCTCTATATTTCTACCCTGCTCACCTCCATTCGCCGCATCGTGGAATTCACCGAGCAATTCCAGCGGGGCATGACGGGCATTGAGCGCTTCTGCGAAGTGATGGATACGCCGGTGGAGATTCACGATAACCCTGGGGCCAGAGAGCTTACGGATGTAAAGGGCGAAGTGCGCTTTGAGCAGGTGGGCTTCCATTATGCGGATGATGCGGATCACGAGGTGCTTTCCAATGTGGAGCTTCACGTGAAGCCCGGCCAGAACGTGGCGGTGGTGGGCCCCAGTGGCTCCGGAAAAACAACCCTTTGCAATCTGATTCCCCGGTTTTATGATGTGACCAGCGGCCGCATCACGGTGGACGGAAAGGATATTCAGGAATTGACGCTTAAATCCCTGCGCAACGCCATCGGCATGGTGCAGCAGGAGGTGTATCTCTTCTCCGGCACCGTACGGGAAAATATCTCCTATGGCAAGCCAGGCGCATCTGAAGAAGAAATCATTCTGGCCGCCAAGCGGGCCGGTGCCCATGAATTTATTTCCCGGCTGCCCGAAGGCTATGATACCTATATCGGTGAAAGAGGCGTGAAGCTATCCGGGGGACAAAAGCAAAGATTGTCCATCGCCCGGGTGTTCCTGAAAAACCCGCCCATCCTGATTCTGGATGAAGCCACCAGCGCCCTGGATAACGAAAGCGAATTGCTGGTGCAAAAGTCTTTGGAAGAATTGGCCAAGGGCCGCACCACCTTCACCATCGCCCATCGCCTCACCACCATCCGCAACGCGGATGTGATCTGGGTGCTCACGGAAAAGGGCATTGAAGAAATGGGCACCCATGAAGAACTGATGCAAAAGGGCGGCATTTATCATTCCCTTTACAGTATGTATGCCACGAATCAAGGGGCATAATAGGCACGCCCTAAAAAGGAGACGCATTTATTGTGCCGTCTCCTTTCAGACTGTCAAAAAACCCTTGGGATGCGTCGAAGGGCCGTATTCCGCGAGCTCAAAGGTCGCCTTGCTTCCTACCGGTCGCAATTCTCCCTTTCGCTCGATTCCTCCGCTTCGCTGTATCCGCCA
>SVGW01000121.1 GCA_015056125.1 Clostridiales bacterium
AACAAGACCTCCTCCGCTGTCCGCATGACCCATTTCCCCACCGGGATTGTGGTATCCTGTCAGACAGAACGCGACCAGGTGCAGAACCGCGCTACCTGTATCAAGATGCTCAAGGCCAAGCTGCTGGAACTCAAGGAACGGGAACGGGAGCAGGAAATGGCCGATATTAAGGGCGTAATGAAGAAGATCGAATGGGGCAGCCAAATCCGCTCCTACGTATTCCAGCCCTATACCATGGTGAAGGATCATCGCACCGGCTTTGAATCCGGAAACATCGATGATGTGATGAACGGCAATCTGGAAGGCTTCACCACCTCCTACCTGAAAATGCAGTAAGGGGATGGGGGAGATTTGCGAGAGGAGTATTCTTTGCAGGCCAAAGAATACCCCTCTCGCACTCTCCCGAAGAAAGCCGTATGGGAAAAATGCATTTTATGAAAACTTGCGGATATCTCCATGCTGCTTTCATTTAAAAGGAATCAAGAGATTATCATGAGTGGATTAAAAAGAATGGGCTTTGCCCTGCTGGGCGTAATGGGGCTGATGGCCCTGCTGTGCTCCATCGCAGCCAATGCTGTCACCAACGGCAATTTGATGAAGGAAGGCTTCCTGCAATTTTCTGATACCGCCCATCTGTCGGTGAAGGCTTCTTCCTATGAGGAATATGCTGCCGTTATTTCCGGCTATCTTGATGGTAAGACGGATGATATGCAGGTATCCGATCCCGAAAATCCTGGACAGAAAAAGGATGCATTTTCTGAAAAAGAGAATCTGCATATGCAGGATGTGCGGGGGATTGTAAACGGTCTTAAGGCCATGCGCTGGATTGGAGGAGGCCTGATTCTGGCGGCCATTATCGTGATCTATTTCCTGGGAAAGGATCGTCGGTCTCAGCTGATGAACCGGTTGTTCCAGGGTCTTTCCAATGCATCGCTGGTGGTGATAACGGCTGCTTTGGGAATCGGGCTGTGGGGCGTGATCAATTTTGACGGTTTGTTTTGGACGTTCCATCAAATTGGATTTGCCAACGATTTATGGCTGCTGGATCCGACGAAGGATCTGCTGGTGGCGCTGATGCCCATCGAGTTTTTTACCTGGTATGCCGGTGAAATGCTCAAATCATTCCTGCCCATATTTGGTATTATGATATGCCTGGTGATCGCCTGGTATAAGGTGGGCAAAAAGGAAGCAGAATGAAGGAAGAAATTGCGATGAGTTATGCTGATAACGCCCGGGCGTGGCTGAAGGAATTGCAGAAGAAAGAGCATTTGCGCATTCTGGCCATTGAATCCAGCTGCGATGAAACGGCGGCGGCAATCGTGGAGGATGGACGGCGCATTCTTTCCAATGCAGTTTTCACGCAGATTGATCTGCACGCCCTTTACGGCGGCGTGGTGCCGGAAATTGCCAGCCGGGCTCATGTGGAAAAGGTGGACCGGATGGTAGATGAAGCGTTAAAGGACGCCGGGATGACTCTGCAGGACGTGGATGCCATTGCCGTAACATACGGGCCGGGGCTGGTTGGCGCGCTGCTTACCGGGGTTTCCTGCGGAAAGGCCCTGGCTTATGCGGCGAAAAAGCCCTTGATCCCAGTCAATCATATCGAAGGCCATATCTGCGCCAATTTTCTCACCGATCCTCAGCTCAACCCTCCTTTTGCCTGTCTGGTAGTCAGCGGCGGGCACAGCCATCTTTTTCTGGTGGAGGATTACGGGGTTTATAGGATTATTGGGCAAACCCAGGATGATGCGGCGGGCGAGGCCTTTGATAAGGCTGCAAGGGTTTTGAATATTCCCTATCCCGGCGGGCCGCTGCTGGATAAGCTGGCGGAAGATGGAAATCCTTATGTATTGAAGCTGCCCCGGCCTAAAACAGAGGGTAAATACGATTACTCCTTCTCCGGACTGAAAACCGCATTCATCAATGCGGTCCACAATGCCCGCCAAAAGGGCGAAACGCTGAACGATGCGGATCTTGCCGCTTCCTTCCGCCACGCGGTGGTTTCCTTCCTGGTGGACAAGGCCATGCTGGCAGCGGATGAAATGCGATTGGAAAAAATGGCCCTGGCCGGCGGTGTATCGGCCAACCGGCTGCTGAGACGGGAAATGGAAAACGCCTGCAGAAAGCGGGGAATTCAGTTGTATATGCCTAAGCTGTCCCTGTGCGGGGATAATGCTGCCATGATTGCATCGGCGGGATATTATCGGGTGATGCGTGGGGAAATGGCAGATCTGACCCTCAATGCCCGGCCCGCCTTAAGGCTGTAATGATAAAAAACGAATAATTTGCTTCGCGTTTTGTGTAGAAACGCGAAGTTTTTTTATCATAAAATGGTGATTCGGCCGCCTGAAATGATAAAATTATCAAAATTTTTTTAACTTCAGTATTTGGGAATTGCATTTTCATTGTTTATTTGCTATAATCATTTCGAATGGCGAAATCGCCAAAGATAACATAGGAGGAATGTACCATGAAAAAGTTCCTGGCTCTGTTCCTGGTTCTGGCCCTGATGGTGCCCTGCTTCGCTATGGCCGAAGCTGTCAACCCCGATGATATCGCTGATACCATCACCTCTGCCGATGGAAAGTACGAAATCGCTTTCGTTACCGACGTTGGCCAGCTGAAGGATAAGTCCTTCAACCAGGGCACCTGGAATGGCGTGAAGGCCTATGCCGCCGCCAATGGCAAGACCTATAAGTACTATCAGCCCGCCAACGGCGACGCTGCCACCGATGATGACCGCTATGACGCCATGAAGGCCGCCTGCGAAGCTGGCGCCAAGGTTGTTGTGTGTGCCGGTTTCATGCAGG
>SVGW01000048.1 GCA_015056125.1 Clostridiales bacterium
CAGTCTTCCATTCGATCCATCACATTTACTGCAAAAATGACTTTCCAGCCCTGTGAAAAGGGCTGGAAAGCCTATTTTTGCGGCCGTAAATTGATATAGGAAGCGGAATACTTCCGCTCCTCGCCGCAGCACATGTCGCCTGCTGCGGATTTCAGTCGAAGGGCAGCGGCCCTTCGACGCATCCCAGGGGTTTTTTGACAGGCTGTCGGGCACCCGGCCTCTTCGCCGGGTGCCCGTGCTGTTTTTGTGGGCGAATCATTTTTCCGCCGCAGCTTATTTTATCTATATCAACCATGCTTCCACATGGAAATTGCCTGGGCCACGCACCACACTGCCAGGCCTACCAGCGCGATGCACAGCGCCAGCATGATCCCCCAGGTGCTGCCCAGCCGGAGCGCCGGCACTGTGGCAAAGCCCCAGATGCCTGCCACTCCCACAGAGGCGGGAAAAACGGCCACAAAAGGCTGATCCGCCTTCAAGATGCACAGCACTGTGCCGATGGCGCCAAATATCAGGAGCAAAATGGGCATGACGATCACCGAATTGATTTCCGGTTTTTCCCCCAGAGCTTCCTGGAAATAGCTTTCCACCTGGGTGTTATCAGAAGGGAACCACACATAAGAATTGATGGATACAGCCTGGGCCGCTTCCCCTTCCCCGAAGTGCCAGAAGGGGGTAAAGAGCAGCACCACAATCACGGCCATCACCAGGGCAGATAAAAAGTTTGGCGCCGAAGCGCGGTCCAAAGAGGGCGGGGTCAGTTTCATTTTTTCTCTCCTTTTGCATTTGATATCTATCTTCACCCCTTCCGGGGAACGGCTTTAATATACCATGCAAAAGAAGCGAAAGAAGGAAAGAAACAAGGCGAAAAAAAGAAAATTGTGGCACAAAAAGTGGCCTTTCAGCACCGTTGCGGGCTGAAAGGCCATTTTTACAGTAAATGTGATGATTCAATCGAAAAAGTGCTTTCGCTGATTTTCGATGGCATCATTTAGTAAGTTTCCTGAAGCTCGATATTCTTATAGCGCTTCAGTCCCGTACCGGCGGGAATCAACTTACCAATGATTACGTTCTCCTTCACGCCCAGCAGCGGGTCCACCTTGCCCTTGATAGCGGCTTCGGTGAGCACGCGGGTGGTTTCCTGGAAGGAGGCGGCGGAGAGGAAGGATTCAGTGGCCAGAGAAGCCTTGGTGATGCCCAGCAGAATCCGCTTGGCAATGGCAGGACGGCCGCCCTCCATGATCGTCTTTTCATTGGCCTGCTCAAACTGGAAGATATCCACCAGGCCGCCGGGCAAGAGATCGGTATCGCCGGCATCTTCCACCCGCACCTTCTGCAGCATCTGGCGCACGATCACTTCGATATGCTTATCGGCGATCTTAACACCGGAGGAATAATAGGCAGAAAGAACTTCCTTGAGCAGGTATTCCTGCACGGCGCGCACGCCCAGAATCCGCAGCAGGTCGTGGGGGTTGACGGAGCCTTCGATGAGTTCATCGCCGGCCGCAACCGTCTGGCCATCCTGCACCTTGAGGCGAGCGCCATAATGAATCTGATAGGTTTTCTTTTCGTTGGGATCCTCTTCGCTGGTCACGATGATCTCGCGCTTCTTCTTGTTTTCCACGATCTGCACAGTACCGGCGATTTCAGCCAGAGTGGCATCGCGCTTGGGCTTGCGGGCTTCGAAGAGCTCTTCCACGCGGGGAAGACCCTGGGTAATGTCGTCTGCGGAAGCAACGCCGCCGGAGTGGAAGGTACGCATGGTCAGCTGAGTACCGGGTTCACCGATGGACTGAGCCGCGATGATACCGACCGCCTCGCCGATATCCACATTGCCGCCGTGGGCCAGGTTCATGCCGTAGCAGCGGGCGCACACGCCCTGCTCGCAGCGGCAGGTGAGCACGCTGCGCACGCTCATCTTGGTCACGCCGGCCTTCTTCACCATCTGAGCCTTATCGTGGTCGATGAGCTCATTCACATGCACCAGCAGTTCGCCGGTGATGGGATGGTACACATCCTCGGCAGCATAGCGGCCGCGGATCCGGTCGTCAATCTGCTCGATTTCGCCGATGGGCATTACGGTGATGCCGCGCACCTTTTCACCGCGATTCTCGAAGCAGTCCACTTCGCGCACGATCACCTGCTGGGCCACGTCCACCAGGCGGCGGGTGAGGTAACCAGAGTCGGCGGTACGCAGAGCGGTATCAGCCAGAGACTTACGGGAGCCGTGAGAGGACATGAAGAATTCAAGCACGCTCAGGCCTTCCCGGAAGTTAGCACGGATAGGCACTTCAATGGCTTTACCGGAAGGAGAAGCCATCAGGCCGCGCATACCGGCCAGCTGGGATACCTGACCGGCGCTACCACGGGCACCGGAACCAACCATCATGCTGATGGGGTTGTAGGGAGGCAGCACTTCCATCACTCGGTTCTTAAGCCGACCGGTGGTTTCGTTCCATGCTTCGATGACCATGCGGTAACGCTCGTCCTCGCTCATTTCGCCGCGGCGATACTTGCGGTTGATCTTGGCCACCAGATTATCGGTTTCCGTGAGCCAGGTTTCCTTTTCCTGAGGCACGATGATATCGCTGACGGACATGGTGATGGCGCCGCGGGTGGAATAGCGGTAGCCCAGGCTCTTGATAGCGTCCAGCACCTGGGCGGTCTTGTTTTCGCCGTGCACGCGGAAGCAGCGCTCCACGATGGCGCCCAAGTCCTTCTTGATCACCTTGTGATCAATTTCCAGGGCGAACATATCCTCCAGGCACTTACGGGGCTTGAAGCCCAGGTCCTGAGGAATTACTTCGTTGAAGATCAAAAGGCCCAACGTGGTATCAATCACTTTGCGGCCCGTTTCGCCCTCAAAGGAGCGCTCCACGCGCACCTTGATAGGGGCCTGCAGGGCGATCTGCTGGCACTGGTAAGCCATCATGGCTTCATCAGGATCGCAGAATACGCGGCCGGCACCCAGGGCGTCTTCCCGGGAGATGGTCAGGTAATGGCAGCCGATAACCATGTCCTGGGTGGGAGAGATAACAGGCATACCGTCCTGAGGCTTCATGATGTTGTTGGCGCACAGCATGAGGAAGCGGGCTTCAGCCTGGGCTTCCATGGAGAGCGGCACGTGCACAGCCATCTGGTCGCCGTCAAAGTCGGCGTTGTAAGCGGTACAGGACAGGGGATGCAGGCGGATGGCCTTGCCTTCCACCAGCACGGGCTCAAAGGCCTGAATGCCCAGGCGGTGCAGGGTGGGAGCACGGTTGAGGAGCACGGGATGCTCCTTGATCACGCCTTCCAGGATATCCCACACTTCGGGCTTCACCTTTTCCACCATGCGCTTGGCGGACTTGACGTTGTGAGCCAGCTTCTGGGAAACCAGCTTTTCCATCACGAAGGGCTTGAACAGTTCCAGCGCCATATCCTTGGGCAGGCCGCACTGATGGAGCTTGAGCTCGGGGCCTACCACGATTACGGAACGGCCGGAATAGTCCACGCGCTTACCCAGCAGATTCTGGCGGAAGCGGCCCTGCTTACCGCGAAGCAGATCGGAAAGGGACTTGAGGGGACGGTTGCCGGGGCCGGTAACCGGGCGGCCGCGGCGGCCGTTATCGATGAGGGCGTCCACCGCTTCCTGCAACATGCGCTTTTCATTGCGCACGATGATATCGGGGGTACCCAGTTCCAGCATCCGCTTTAAGCGGTTGTTGCGGTTGATCACCCGGCGGTAGAGGTCATTCAGGTCGGAGGTAGCAAAGCGGCCGCCCTCCAGCTGCACCATGGGGCGCAGATCCGGCGGGATCACGGGCACCACGTCCATGATCATCCACTCGGGCTTATTCTTGGAAAGGCGGAAAGCTTCCACCACTTCCAGGCGCTTGATGGCATGGGTGCGCTTCTGGCCTTCGCCATCGCGATCCCGTTCCTTTTCAATCAGCTGGGCGATTTCTTCCTTCAAGGATACGCTGAGGGCATCCAGATCCAGGGCCATGAGCATTTCCTTCACGGCCTCGGCGCCGATACCGGCCTTGAATTCGCCCCGCTCTTCTGCGGACATGGCCATGATAGCGCGATACTTGGAATCGGTAATGAGTTCATTCCGGCTCACCTTGGTGGCCGCCTCATTGCCGGGATTGAGCACGATATAGGAAGCGAAATACAGCACCTTTTCCAGGGCGCGGGGGCTCACGTCCAGCAGCATGCCCATCCGGGAGGGGATGCCCTTGAAATACCAAATATGGCTTACAGGGGCAGCCAGCTGAATATGGCCCATGCGTTCACGGCGGACCTTCGCCCTCGTGATCTGCACGCCGCATTTATCGCAAACCTTTTCCTTATCCTTAAACTTTACGCGCTTGTACTTGCCGCAGGAGCATTCCCAGTCCTTCTGGGGCCCAAAGATGCGTTCGCAGTACAGGCCGTCCCGTTCAGGCTTCAGGGTACGGTAGTTGATGGTCTCGGGCTTGCTTACCTCGCCATAGGACCAGGCGAGAATCTGCTCGGAAGAGGCCATGCCGATTTGGATGGAATCTAAATTGGTCAGTTCAAACATGGATTATAACTCCCTCCGCTTTGGCCGCGTTGGGCCGTCCTTCCCGCCCCTTTGAGCGGGAAACATACGCCCGTCTTATTCAATATCATCGTCGTCCAGCTTGATATCATCCAGCACGTCGTCCACCTCAAAATCGGCGAAATCGTCGTCCAGGTTGATATCTTCGTCCAGATCGATCGCCTCGCTGTCTTCCTCATTGGCGGGGGCGTTGGCGAATTCATCCTCGGGCAGGGGCTCCCGGCCGGCGGGCAAAGCTTCATCCAGATCATCCTCATCGTCATCCAGCTCGCGGATTTCGATTTCCTGATGGTCTTCGCCCAGCACACGGATATCCAGCGCCAGGGCCTGAAGTTCCTTAATGAGCACCTTGAAGGATTCGGGCACGCCGGGGGTGGGAATATTCTGGCCCTTCACGATGGCTTCGTAGGTCTTCACGCGGCCCACGATATCGTCGGACTTGACGGTGAGGATTTCCTGCAGGGTATTGGCAGCGCCGTAAGCTTCCAGCGCCCACACTTCCATTTCGCCGAAGCGCTGGCCGCCGAACTGGGCCTTGCCGCCCAGAGGCTGCTGGGTGACCAGGGAGTAGGGGCCGGTGGAGCGGGCGTGCATCTTATCGTCAACCAGGTGATGCAGCTTAAGGAAGTACATATAGCCAACGGTGACGGGGTTTTCAAAGGGATCGCCGGTGCGGCCGTCGTAGAGCACGGTTTTGCCATCGGTGCGAAGGCCGGCCTGCTTGAGGCAATCTTCGATATCTTCCTTGGTGGCACCGTCAAATACAGGGGTGGCCACATGCCAGCCCAGGGCCTTGGCGGCGATACCCAGATGCACTTCCAACACCTGACCGATATTCATTCGGGAAGGCACGCCCAGGGGGTTCAGCACGATTTCCAAAGGAGTGCCATCGGGCATGAAGGGCATATCCTCTTCGCGCATGATGCGGGATACAACGCCCTTGTTGCCGTGACGGCCGGCCATCTTATCGCCCACGGAGATCTTACGCTTCTGAGCGATGTAGACGCGCACCATTTCATTCACGCCGGGGGAGAGCTCGTCCTTGTTTTCCCGGTTGAAGATCTTCACGTCCACGATGATGCCGCCCTCGCCATGGGGCACCTTCAAAGAAGTATCGCGCACTTCCCGGGCCTTTTCGCCGAAGATGGCGCGCAGCAGGCGCTCTTCTGCAGTGAGCTCGGTTTCGCCCTTGGGCGTTACCTTACCCACCAGGATATCGCCGGAGCGAACCTCGGCGCCGATGCGGATAATGCCGTTTTCGTCCAGATCCTTGATGGCATCTTCGCCCACGTTGGGAATATCCCGGGTGATTTCTTCCGGCCCAAGCTTGGTAACCCGGGCTTCGGATTCGTATTCTTCAATATGGATGGAAGTATATTTATCTTCCTTCACCAGCTTTTCGCTGATGAGCACGGCGTCTTCGTAGTTGTAGCCTTCCCAGGTCATAAACCCGATGAGCACGTTGCGGCCCAGGCCGATTTCGCCGTTTTCGGTGGAGGGGCCGTCCGCCAGGAGATCGCCCACTTCAATCTGCTGGCCCTGGGATACCCGGGGACGCTGATTGATGCAGGTGCCCTGGTTGGACCGGGCAAACTTGGTGAGCCGATAGGAATGCTTTTCGCCGTTTTCGTCCTGAATCACCACTTCATCGGCGCTGACGGAGCTCACAATACCGGCGTGCTTGGAAAGGAGCACAACGCCGGAGTCATGAGCGGCCTTGTATTCCATACCGGTGCCCACGATGGGAGCTTCGGGCACCAGCAGCGGCACAGCCTGGCGCTGCATGTTGGAGCCCATCAGGGCGCGGTTGGCGTCGTCGTTTTCCAGGAAGGGGATCATGGCGGTGGCCACGGATACAACCTGCTTGGGAGAAACGTCGATAAAGTCCACTTCGCTGCTGGGCACTTCGATGGTTTCTTCGCGCCAGCGCACCACAACCCGGGAATTGGCGAAGGTGCCGTCTTCATTGACAGGCTCCTTGGCCTGGCCCACCTTGTAATCGTCTTCTTCATCGGCGGTCATATAGAGGATTTCATTGGTGACCTTGCCGCTTTCCTTATCCACCTTGCGGTAGGGGGCTTCGATGAAGCCGTATTCATTGATGCGGGCATAAGTAGCCAGAGAGCCGATCAGGCCGATGTTGGGGCCTTCAGGCGTTTCAATGGGGCAGATGCGGGCATAATGGGAGTAGTGCACGTCGCGCACTTCCATGCCGGCGCGGTCGCGGTTTAAGCCGCCGGGGCCCAGAGCGGACAGACGGCGCTTATGGGTCAACTCGGACAGGGGGTTGGGCTGATCCATAAACTGAGAAAGCTGGGAAGAGCCGAAGAATTCCTTGATGGCGGCGGATACGGGGCGGATGTTGATCAGTTCGCCAGGCTTTACATCATTGGCGTCCTGAATGGCCATGCGCTCGCGCACCACGCGCTCAAGGCGGGAAAGGCCAATGCGCATCTGGTTTTGCAAAAGCTCGCCCACAGAGCGCAGGCGGCGATTGCCCAGATGGTCGATATCATCGGTGGTGCCAACGCCGTAGGGCAGCCCCAGCAGATAGCTGACGGAGGCCACGATATCATCAATGATGATGTGCTTGGGCACCAGGTCGTACACGTTTTCTTTGATTACGCGCAGCAGATCTTCCTCCGCCACGCCATCCATTACCCGCAGCAGAGTGGGCAGATGCACCATTTCCAAAATGCCCGCATCCTTGGGATCAAAGGGCAGGAAATTGGCAGCGTCCACAAAGTTGTTGCCGATCACCTTGTGCACCACATTGTCGCACTGGAGGAAGACAACATTCACGCCGGCGTTCTGGATATCCTTGGCCATGGCGCGGGAAATCACATCGCCTTTTTGCACCATCACTTCGCCGCTGATGGGGCTGACGATATCTTCCGCGGCCACCTGGCCGGCAATCCGGGCGGCTACGCCCAGCTTTTTGTTGAACTTATAGCGGCCCACGCGCATGAGATCATAGCGCTTGGGATCAAAGAAGAGGCTGCGCAGCAAAGCGCGGGCGCCATCCTCCGTGGGAGGCTCGCCGGGCTTTTGGCGCTTGTAGATTTCCAGCAGGCCCTGCACCTGGGTCTTGGTGGAGTCGGAGCGGGCGATGGTGGTCATCAGGCGCTCATCCTCGCCCAAGAGATCAATGATCTCCTGATCGGTGCCGTAGCCCAGGGCGCGCAGGATCACGGTGATGGGGAGCTTGCGGGCGCGGTCAATACGCACCCACAGAGAATCGTTAGAGTCGGTTTCATATTCCAGCCAGGCGCCCCGGTTGGGGATGATCTGGGCGGAGTAAAGCCGCTTGCCCGCCTTATCGATCTGCACGTCAAAATACGCGCCGGGAGAGCGCACAAGCTGGCTCACAATGACGCGCTCAGCGCCATTGATAATAAAGGTGCCATGTTCCGTCATGAGCGGGAAATCGCCCATGAACACGTCCGATTCCTTGATTTCCCCGGTCTCCCGGTTCTTCAGGCGAACAAATACCTTCAGCGGGGCCGCGTAGGTCAAATCGCGTTCCTTGCACCGCTCCACGGAATTCTTGGGCGTGCTGTCCAGCGAGTAATCAACGAACTCCAGCACCAGATTTTCGCTATAATCGGTGATGGGGGACACATCGGCCAGAACCTCTTTCAGGTCTTCCGTCAGAAACCGTTTGTACGAATTCTTCTGGACTTCGATCAGGTTCGGCATATCCAGGACTTCGTCGATGCGCGAGAAGCTCATGCGCTTGCGCAGCTTCCCCATTTGGACCTCGTGCACCATAAAAGTTATCACCCCTTTATTGCTGCCCAGCTCAGAAAATGGCATATCGGCCCTTACCCAATCACCGGCTTTTTTCGCCGTCGGGCATGGCCATAAATGCGCATCTTACCGATACTGATGCAATCATAGAGTATAGCACAACGCATTCATTCTGTCAACCAATTTGCTTCATTATTTTATATATTTTTAAAAGTTTTTTTGTTGACATTTCATTTTTTCTTTTGTTTTTCCCTTTTCGGGCAAAAAGCGAATTGACAAACGTGCCCGCTCCCTTTATCATGAAGAAAAAAACGATGAAAGGGGCGAATTCATTCATGAGCCTGCATCGGATAGAAAAGCATGTGGACGTAGTGGTCATCGGCGGCGGCATGAGCGGCATCTGCGCGGCCATTGCCGCAGCCCGAAACGGCGCCAAAACGGCGCTGGTGCAATCCCGAAGCGTGCTGGGGGGCAACGCCAGCAGCGAAATCAGAATGCACATCGTGGGCGCTTCCTGCCATAATAGTAAAAAGAACCTGAGCGAAAGCGGCATCTTGCTGGAAATCCTGCTGGAAAACAAGCGCCGCAATCCTTACCAGAATTTCAGCATCTGGGACGGCGTGCTCTGGGAAAAGGTGCATTTCCAGGAAAACCTGGAGCTGTATCTCAATACCGATATCAGAAAAGCGGATGTGCAGGGAAAGCGCATCCTTTCCGTAACCGGATATCAAAATACCACAGAGACGGATATTTCCTTTTTTGCCCCCATTTTTATCGATGCCACCGGCCATGGCACTGTGGGCGTATTGGCCGGGGCCAAGAGCCGGGTGGGCAGCGAGGGCAAAGATGAATTTAACGAGCCCACCGCCCCCGATCTTCCCAATACCGATACCATGGGCTCCACCATCATGTTTCAGGCAGTGAACCGGGGCCGGCCCGTGCCCTTTGAAAAGCCGTTCTGGGCCTATCGCTATACGGAGGAGGACCTCCAGTACCGAGCCCACTACACCTGCACCAAGGCCCTGGGGGAGGGTGGAAAATTTGAAAGCTATTCGGGAGGCGATACCAAAGCCCTCCCCGATTTTTCCACCTTTGATTCCGGCTACTGGTGGCTGGAATTGGGCGGAGATAACGAGGATAATATTAAAAACGCCGAAGAAATCCGGGATGAGCTCCTCAAAACCCTCTATGGTGTATGGGATCATATCAAAAATTGCGGCGATCACGGCGCGGAAAATTACGATCTGGAATGGGTGGGTATGGTGCCCGGCTACCGGGAAAGCCGGCGGCTGGAAGGGCCGTATCTGCTCAATGAAAACGATATCCGAAGCAACCGTATTTTTGAGGATGCGGTGGCCTACGGTGCCTGGCCCATGGACGTGCACACCCCCGGCGGCGTAAAGGATACGGATAAGCTGCCCAGCGCCGTTTATAATTTTGACGGCTGCTACACCATCCCCTACCGCTGCTTCTATTCCAAGGATGTGGAAAACCTGATGATGGCGGGCCGGGATATTTCCACCAGCAAAATGGGCTTCAGTTCCGTTCGTGTCATGGGTACCTGCGCCGTGGGCGGCCAGGCGGCAGGCACGGCGGCGGCCATGGCGGCAAAAGCAAATAAGCTGCCCGCCCAAGTGGACGTTTTCGCCCTCCAGCAATTGCTTCTTCGCCAGGATTGCTATATTCCCGGCTTCAAAAACCGGGATGAAAAGGATTTTGCACCCCTTTGCCGCATCACCGCCTCAAACTGCAAAGCAGGCTATGAGCCCGAAAACGTGGTAAACGGCGTGGCCCGTGAAACGGAGGAAGGCAGCAATGTGTGGGAATCCGAATCCCTTGAAAACGCCGCCCTTTCTCTTTCCTTTGATAAGCCCCGGCAGGTGGGCCAGATGCAATTGACCTTCGACCCCAACCTCACCCGGGAAATCATGCCCTCCATTACCTCCCTTGTCAGGGACCGCCAGTGTAAAGGGCTGCCGGAAGAATTGGTAAAGGATTACACGGCGGAATGCTTCCTGGAAGGAAAATGCGTGTGGCAAAAGCAGATTCAGGATAACGGCCAGCGGGTGAATATCCTATCCCCCGGGGTGCTTGCCGATTCCGTGAAAATCACCGTCACCGCCACCCATGGCTATCCTGCCGCCCGCATCTTTGAAGTGCGGCTCTATGAGTGAAAGGAGCGTCCCGTATGCTCAAAACTCCGCCCGCCGTATTCGCGGTGGAAAAAGAATATCAGATCATGGTGCAAACCACCGCTCCCTGCCTGGTTTTTGCCCGGGTGAGAGGGGAAGAATATTTTGATGATTCCAACGGCATCCTTCGCTCCCTCCAGGATATTCACCGGGTGCAGGTGCCCATGGAAGAGTTGGATGAAGCCAAAGAATACACCCTGTGCGTGCGTCCCCTCATTGAACGAAAGCCTTATTTCACCACCACCGAGCCCCTCCGGGAATACCGTTTTTCCTTCCGCCCCGTGCCCAATGAAAACGTGCGTGCCTATCATATTTCCGACGCCCACAACGATATTTTAGGCCCCGTGGCCGCGGCCAAAGCCTTTGGCCATATCGACCTGCTCATCTTAAACGGCGACGTGATCGACCACAGCGGAGATCCCTCCAAATTTGACAATGTATACGAAATCTGCGCCCAATTGACCGGCGGACAGATCCCCGTGATCTTCTCCCGAGGCAATCATGACATGCGGGGCAATTTCGCCGAAAAATTTGCCGATTACACCCCAAGCGCCCAGGGAAAAACCTATTACTCCTTCCGCCTGGGGGGCATCTGGGGGCTGCTGCTGGACTGCGGCGAAGATAAGCCGGATTCCCATGACGCCTACGGCCACACCATCTGCTGTCATGCCTTCCGCCGGCGCCAGACCCGCTTCCTGAAGGAAATCATTAAAAACGCCCAGGATGAATACCTGGCCCCGGGGGTGCACACCCGGATGGTGATCTCCCACAACCCCTTCACGGAAATCCTGGAGTCCCCCTTTGATATCGAGCAGGATTTATACGATGAATGGACTGCCCTTTTGCGGGAGCACGTGAAGCCCCATCTCATCCTCTGCGGGCACATGCATGCTCTGGAGGTGCGCCTGCCCGGCCATGAAAAGGATCATCACGGCCAGCCCTGCCCGGTGGTGATCGGCGCAGATCCCCGGCAGGAAGGCTATGCCGGCTGCGGGCTGGTGTTGGGAAAGGAAAAAATCGATACCGTGTTTACCGACAGCACGGGCGCAGCCTTTGGCCAGGCCCGCCTGGAAAAATAAAAAAACGGCGGGATTTTTTCCCGCCGCTTTGTATTATTCAAACATGCTCTTTCGCTTGTTGAAATATACCCGGTTCAAAAGCAGCATCACGATCATCTGCACCAGGGAAAGCACCGTGCCGGACACATCCCCGCCTGCCATGAACAAAAGCACCATTCCTGCCACGGCATACACCGCCTGAAACCCATAAATGAACAGCAGCGCCTTTACGCCCAGCCACTTTTTCTTTACCAGCGCATATTCGCAATATCCCATGGCCGGCACCAATACGATTTGCACCGCCAAATCCATATACAGGCTGATGCGCACCAGATGCAAAAGATCGGGCTTATATAGGGATGCGTCAAAGGAAGAAAGCATGGCGATGGTTCCATACAAGCTATAAAGCAGCAGAAGAATGCTCAGGGGAATGCTCACCCAAATCAGAAATTTATACCATTTCATGGGCAGCAGCCGGGCATTGGTTTCCGCATTTTTCTGGGCAATCCGGTGGGCCTCCGGGTTCATAGGGCCGCCGCAGGCGGGGCAAAATTCCGTTTGCATTTCAAATTCCTGCCCGCAGGCAGGGCACTGATACGCCATAAATACGCCTCCCGTTTCTCATCTTTTCTCTATTATAGCCCAGCTGCAGCAATTTTTCAATGCACTCTTGAAAGGAGCCACATTTATGATCCTTTTTGTCTGCACCGGCAACACATGCCGAAGCCCCATGGCCCAGGCCATCGCTGCCCTCCACGGGGTGGAAGCGGATTCCGCCGGGCTCAGCGCCTTTCCAGGCGCCCCGGCCTCCCGCCACGCCCAAATGGCCATTCAAAAACTGGGAGGAGATTTATCCGCCCATCGGGCCCAAATAGTATCGGAAAGCCTTTTGCAAAAAGCCCGCTTGATCTTCCCGATGACTGAGAGCCATGCCTTGGTGCTCCGACAGTATTTCCCTGCTCATGCCCATAAAATCCGCTTGCTTTCTCCGCAGATTCCCGATCCCTTTGGGGGCAACCTTCAGGAATATGAAGCCTGCGCCCATCAATTGACCCTGGCCCTTCAAAACGCCGGCATCATTCCCATGCTTCCGTAATAAAATCAAAGCGCACCTATTCGCCTTAGCGGCGGGCAGGTGCGCTTTATTTATGCTTTTTTCTTATTCATCCAAGAAATCAACAGAATGCAGGCCCACTTTTTTCCCGTAAGACGCCGTCCACAAAATGCGCAGCTTCTGCGCCTGCACATGCAGAGGAATCTTCACAAAGGATTGCTCATTCTTTTCCGTACGGAAAATTTCCTCCCCGTCCGCATACACCACAAAGCCCTTAGCCACGGTGCCGGCCGGACGCACGGGAGCAAAATCGAAGCCCGTGTGCAGTTTCTGGGCAAACACCCGCATTTTCGCATTATCGGAAACGGAAAAGCGGGAATAATCCGGATCAAATTTCAAACGCAGCACGGGGATTTCCCGGGGCGCATCCCAGGAAAGCTCCAAGGCGTCGCCGGGGGTCTGCAAGAGGCCCTTTTCCTCCCCTTCCTGCCGAGGCCTGTCCCAGCCGTTGAGCAGGGAAAGCCGTACTTGCTCTTCCACATTCATGGAAGCTTCCAGCATCAAGGGATGAATATCCCGCTTGATATGGGGCAGGAAAGCGCCCGCATCCAGCAAAATTTTCTGCACTTCTTTGGTGTGCTCCTCCCACACCCTCCGCGGGCTGCAGTGGTATTTCACCGCCGTCCCTGCCGCCGTGCCCATGGCCTGGCCCAGCACGGAGCAGGTGCCCATCACCCGGGTGGAGGAAAGGGCCGCGTGGGTAACACTGATATTGCGGCCCGCAAAGAAAAGGTTTTCCACATTCCTGGAATACAGCGCCCGGAGAGGCAGGCCGTAGGGCTCCTCCACCGGAATCATAATGGAGGGCACGTTGCTTTCCCCGGTCTGGCGCATGCCGTAAGGATTATGGTCATCCAGGGGCCATCCGCCGTAAGCCACTTCATCCTCGAAATGCCCACCGGCTAAAATATCATGCTCAGTCACCACATAATCGCCCACATAGCGCCGGGTTTCCCGCTTGCCGGGAAGGAAGCCCACCCATTCCAGATCCCAGTTTTCCATGCCGTGGTCTTCCTGATTTTTGATGTGATCCCATACGCCGTAAATGCACCGGAGCAATTCATCCCGGATCTTATCAGCGTCATGGAGGCTATCCCCTTCGCCCCCCAGTTCCACCCACCACAAATTATCCCGGCTGGTGCCGATATGGTGGGAGCGGGGCTGGGCATGCACGGTTTTGCCCAGTTCATTGGAAAAGCTCTCATCGGTGGGATAGCAATTGGCAAAGGCAGGGGGCGTGAATTTCACAGGATGATCCGTTTCCCGGGCGGCCAGCAGAATGGACATGCCCATGGTGCAGGCGTCTTCCTTTTCCTGGCCCAGGGTTTCGCCGTAAGCCGCCTTGCTCTCCCGGCCCTTGCGGTATTCCGCGCCGGTCAGGGGCGCCAGGATGCTGTCCCCGGAGCAATCGGCGAAATAGTCCGCTTCTACGGTAATATAGGTGTAGGTGGTCATCTGCCAGCCGGTGACGGATACGATCTTGTTTCCGTCCATTTTCGCATCCAGGCAGGAGGTGTTCATGAGCAATTGAATATTTTCATTTTCCCGGAGCAGATCATAGAGCGTTGCGTCAAATAAAGAGGGCACCAGGGTAGGGTTGCGGGCAATATTTCGTTCCTCCAGCTCATTGAGCATGCCGCCCTCCCGGTTATATTTTCCTTTGGCGCCCCGCACCCACATGCGGATTTCGGAAGAGGCGTTGCCCCCCAGCATGGGGCGATCCTGCATCACAATCACCTTAGCCCCCATCCGGGCTGCCGCCAGGGCTGCAAAGGAGCCGGAAAGGCCCCCGCCAATCACGCAAAAGTCACACTGGTAACGGATCTTTTTCAAAGCATCCTGCATAATATCACACCTCTCCTTTTCCGATAAGCGTTCTCTATCAAGCGATGCTTCCTGCATCGTCTTTTTTATTTCGTTTCAGCTGCCATGGGCCCCGTTTTTTTGAGGATCCACCAGGCATAGAGGAGGGGAATGATCATAAGCAGCACCGCCACCGCGATATCCGCCCCCATGGAGCGATCACGGGCAAATACGCTCAGGGCATTCACCGCGCTGTGGGTGATGATGCAAGGAAGAAGGGCATTTTCCTTGTATACGATCACGGTAAAAAGAAACCCGATAGCCGAAGCATACAGAATCTGCAAAAGTGTGGGCACAAAGGCCGCACCGTTTAAGAGATTCACAATATGCCCCATGCCGAAGGTGATGCTGGATACGATGACGGCCGTTTTCACGTTTTCTTTGCACAGCGCCCGGAAGAGAAAGCCCCTAAAGATCACTTCCTCAATGATTCCTACCCCCAGCATGGCCACAATATACAGCGCCGTTTCCATAAGCGATAGCCGAAGCGTCACTCCGCACCAGAGATTGGCGGAGATAATCAGGGCCAGGGGCAGAAAATACAGATATTTTTTCCCGTCAATATGCTTTTTTTCCAGGCCGTATTTGCCCAAAAGGCCGTTTTTTCCGATCCATCCAAGCAGAAATACCGAAGCCGCCATGGAAAACACTGCGGTAAACAATTTTTCCACGCCCACAGCCTGCGAAAGCCCATCCGCCAGGCTGAACAGCACCACGTAAGCAGCAATGGCAACCAGGGAAAAGCCCAGTTCATTCTTTTTATAGAAAGCCTTCAGCATGCACTTTTCCTCCCTTTACAGAGTCACGCCCCGCTTAAAGATGGCCAGATCGTGAATGCCGTAACGCTCATTCTTGGTCTTTTCTCCCTGGGCTACCCGGAGCACATAATCATACAGCTCCTTGCCCAGCTCATCCAGCGTCATGCCGGAAAGAAGGCGGCCCGCGTCAAAATCGATCCAGCTGGTTTTCTTATTGGCCAGGGCCGAATTGCTGGAGATCTTTACCGTGGGCACCGGGCAGCCAAAGGGCGTGCCCCGGCCGGTGGAAAAGAGCACGATCTGGGCTCCTGCCGCAGCCAGGGCCGTGGACGCCACCAGATCATTGCCCGGGGCGCTGAGCAATTGCAGCCCGGGGCAGCCCACCCTTTCCCCATAGCCAAGCACACCCTTGACCGGCGCATCGCCGGATTTCTGGGTGCAGCCCAGGGCCTTATCCTCCAGGGAGGAAATGCCCCCCGCCTTGTTGCCGGGGGAGGGATTTTCGTAAATCGTTTGGTGATGGTCCTCGTAATACTGCTTGAAATCGTTAATGAGGCGCACGGTCTGCGAGAACAATTCCTCATTTTCGCACCGCGCCATGAGCAGCGTTTCCGCGCCAAACATTTCGGGCACCTCGGTAAGAACGGTAGCCCCGCCCCGGGCGATGAGCAAATCGGAAAATACGCCAATGGCGGGATTGGCGGTAATGCCGCTGAAGCCGTCGCTTCCCCCGCACTTTAAGCCGATCACCAATTTTTCGGTGGAAATATCCTGACGCTCGTCCCCGGCAGCCTGGTCGATGAGTTCTTTGATCAGGGTAAGGCCGTCTTCCATTTCATCTGCGCTATCCTGGCAAATCAGCGTGCGCAGGCGATTTTCGCAATGATCCCCCAGGTAAGGGGTGATGGTATCAATGCCGCTGTTTTCGCAGCCCAGCCCCAGCAGCAGCACACCTCCAGCATTGGGATGGGCGCAAAGATCGGCCAGCAATTGCCGGGTGGCTTCCTGGTCGTCTCCCATCTGGGAGCAGCCGTAGGGATGGGCAAAGGCGATCACCTTTTCCACGCTGCCCCGGCAATATTCCTGGGCCATTTTTGCCAGGTTCTGCGCAATGCCGTTGACGCAGCCCACGGTGGGAATGATCCAGATATCGTTGCGGATGCCTGCCTTGCCGTTTTCCCTGAGGAACCCCCGAAAGATATCCGGCGCAGCCTTTTCCTGTTTGCAGGAAACGGGGGCATAGGTGTAGGAAAGCTGATCGGAGAGATTGGTTTTCAAATTATGGATATGCACATGATGGCCCGGAGCGATATCCTCATCCGCATGGCCGATGGGCTGGCCATATTTGATGATATTTTCATCCTTCCGCATAGGAACAAGCGCAAATTTATGCCCGGCGGGGATATTCTCTTTTAATTCCACCCCCAGGGCGCTGTCGCCTTTTTGAAGGGCCGCCAGGGCCACGGCCACCGTGTCCAAAGGATGAATGCGCACCGCTTTTTCCATATTCATTCTCCTTACTGAAAGCGCTTTTCCATGGCCACACGCATGCCATTTGCCCGAATATCCGAAAGGGCTTCCGTCACATAGGCTTCCAGGCCGTTGTAGCAGGTGAGATCCTTGCCAAAGAAGCCTTCATTGGAAAGGAAGAGATGGGTCAATTCCTCCGCGCTCTTTTGGCTGTTTTCCAGGAAGAAAGAAAGCACATCCGCATCATCCAGAATGCGATAGGCTTCCCCGTTCCTTTCGCCCATCAGGGCGCCATCCTCCATGCGGTTGCCCTGATAGAAGCTGATCAGAGCGGCCAGGGAGAAGGCCAAGCGCAGGGGCATTTCCCCTTTGCGGGCATAGTATTCCTCCAGGCTGGGCATGCACCGGGCGCGCCACTTGCTCACGGAGTTTAAGGAAATGGACAAAAGAAGATGCTTCACAAAGGGATTATTGAACCGATGCTCCACAGCGGTGGCAAAGCTTTCCAGGTCATTTTGATCCAAATCCAGGGTGGGAATCACTTCCTGATGCAGGGTATTGCGGATAAAGGAGAGGAACAGGGGATCATTCATGGCCTGGCCCACAATATCATGGCCGCACAGATACGCCGCCAGCACAAAGGAGGTGTGGGCGCCATTCAGAATGCGCACCTTTCTTTGCTTATAGGGCTTCTGATTATCGGTAAAAATCACCGGCAGGCCCGCCTTGTCCAGGGGCAATTCCTTGGAAATATCCTTTTCGCTCTCGATTACCCAAAGCCCAAAGGGCTCAGCGGTAACGATCAAATCATCCTGATAGCCAAATTGCTCACAAAGCTGGGCGGCCTCTTCCCGGGGATAGCCGGTGACGATGCGATCCACCAAAGTGGAAGTGAACACACAGGCCTCCTCCAGCCACTGGTCGAATTTTTCGCCCAGGTTCCAATCTTTGCTTAGCTGCTTTACGCACTTTTTAAGCGCAATCCCGTTATCATCGATGAGCTCCACCGGCAGGATCACCAGGCCCTTATCCTTGGCATAATCAAAATGCTCCGCCCTTTCAAAGAGCAGCTTGGTAAGCTTTCCGGGATAGGAGTGGGGGGGCTCAAAAGAAAATTGATCTTTAGGATCGTATACGATGCCCGCTTCGGTGGTATTGGAAATCACAAAGCGAAGGGTAGGAAGCTTCGCATAGGCGGCATAGGCAGCATAATCGGCGTAGCAATCCACGCTTTCCTGCACGGAAGTGACCACCCGGTTTTCCACCGTCTTTTTCCCGTCCACATTGCCCCGGAGGCACACGGTATAAAAATGATCCTGCTTTTTGAAGCGGTTCAGATCGCCCATGGGGATGGGCTTCACAATGGCCACTGCCCCGTCAAAAAGCTTTTTTTCATTGAGGATATCAATCATCCAATCCGCAAAGGCGCGAAGGAAATTGCCCTCGCCAAACTGCAATACGCGAATGGGGCGCACTTCTCTTTCAAAGCATTCCTGAATCCCTTTCATGGTCAAATCTCTCCTTCATCCAATATCGTTTTTCCCAGCTGCCACAGGCCCATTTCAAAATCTACCCCGTGATGGGGGTTCACGTTATTTTTAAGGCTCCTTGCAATACACTCCCTTGTAAAATCCGCCGCCAGCTTTACCGAAGAAAGCAGGCTTTTTTCATGGAGCAACGCCCCCAGCAGCACGGAAGCAAATACGTCCCCCGTGCCGTCATACTGGGCATTCACCCGCTCCGGCGCATAAATCTCCATCTTTTTTCCATCGTGGCAGGCAGCGCCCACCAGCCCGGGCGCGGGGGAAACCCCCGTAATCACCACATTTTTCGCCCCAAGGCTCATCAGCCGCTGGCACATTTCCGATAAGTATTCTTCCGAATGCCCGTGGGCCTTAAATTCCATGCCGGTGAGATAGGCCCCCTCCGTCATATTGGGCACGATCACGTCCGCCCGAGCGCAGAGCCTTTTCATGCCCTTTGCCATTTCGGGAGTGTACAGGCTGTATAATTTCCCGTGATCCCCCATAACGGGATCCACCAGGGTAATATTCGTATCCGTTTGAAAAGCGGTGAGAAAATCGCTCACCAGATCAATCTGCTCCGCGCTGCCAAGATAGCCGGTATACAGGGCGTCAAACTCAAATCCTTCCTTCTTCCAATGCTCAAAGAAGGGGCGAATATCCTGGGTTAAATCCCGAAAGGTGTAGCCCTGGAAGCCACCGGTATGGGTGGAGAGCACGGCGGTGGGAATGCAGGAAAGATGCACCCCCATAGCGGATAATACCGGCAGCGACACCGTGAGCGAACACCTACCAAACCCCGAAATATCATTCACCGTGGCCGCCTGCAACGGGCGATTTTTGTCCCTCATGCCAGCACCAGCTTTTTCAGCACTTCCACCATGCTGTTCATTTCATTTACGGAAGCATATTCATACACCCCATGGCCGTTGCGGCCGCCGGTGCCAAGATTGGGGCAAATGAGGCCCATGAAGGAGAGGCGGGCGCCGTCCGTACCCCCGCGGATGGGCACGCATATGGGCGTCATGCCGCAGGCGGAAAGCGCTGCCTTTGCCCTTTCGATCACTTCCATTTTTTCTTCCACTTTTTCCCGCATGTTAAAGTAGCTGTCCTTCACGGTGAGCTCAAATGTGCCTTCGCCGTATTGATCATTGAGATAAGCGGCAATTTTCCGGATGCGTTCTTTTTTCTGTTCAAACTTTGCCCGGTCGTGATCCCGGATGATATAGATGAGCTCCGCCTCCTGCTCTTCGCCCCGCATGCCGCACAGGTGATAAAAGCCCTCATAGCCCTCGGTGCATTCGGGAATTTCGTTGGCAGGGAGCATGGCATGGAATTCCATGGCCATCCGGGCGGCATTGCGCATTTTATTTTTCGCGCTGCCGGGATGAATGGAAAAGCCGTGCACCAGCAGGCGGGCAGAAGCGGCATTGAAATTTTCATATTCGATTTCATTGGCGGCTCCGCCATCTACTGTATAGGCAAAATCGGCGCCAAAACCCGCTACGTCAAAAAGATCCGCTCCCCGGCCGATTTCTTCATCGGGGGTAAAGCCGATGCAGATTTTCCCGTGCTTCACTTCGGGGTGATTGATCACGTATTCGCAGAAGGTCATAATCTCCGCAATGCCGGCCTTATCATCTGCGCCAAGGAGCGTGGTGCCATCGGTGATCACCAGGTCGTGGCCCCGATCCGCCTTAAGAGAATCAAAATCCTTTTCCCGCATCACGATGCCCTTTTCCTCATTCAGCACCACATCGCCGCCTTCATAATGAATCACGCTGGCTTTGATGGGGGAGCCAGGCACGGCGTCCACAGTATCCATATGAGCAATCAGGCCAATGGCAGGGAGGGAAGCATCGTTGCCTGGAATGAAGCCGTACACATAGGCATGCTCATCCGCATGCACATTTTCAAGGCCCATTTCCTTCATTTCTTCTTCCAGATATCTGGCCAGCGCCCACTGGCAGGGAGAGGAGGGGCAAGTTTCGCTGGCTTCATCGCTGGTGGTATCCATGGCTACATATTTCAAAAAGCGTTCTACTACATCCATTGTGTTTATCTTCCTTTCCGGAAAGAGGCCAATCAAATTTTTATGCCTTTTTCGTCATTTTAAGTATACGGGAATTGTCCCCAAAGCGCAAGTATTCCCTTGGTTTTTTGGAAAGAAAATGATGCAAAGGGACGCGGGGGGCTCCGCCCCTCCACCCCGCCAGGGGCATCGCCCCTGGACCCATCCTCCGGACACACAATCCTCTTTTTCAAGCAAAGTGCCGGTAAATCGAGAAGCAGCGAAACGACCGCATCTTCCGGCAGCACATCCACCTGGAAAGCCCATATCACCCACGGGCACGGCGGCATTCTGCCGCCAGCCGGATGCTTTGCATCCGGAAAAACGAGAACAAACGCCAGAGGAGAAAGCTTGCTTTCTCTCCCGGCGTTTTCAGACTGTCAAAAAACCCCTGGGATGCGTCGAAGGGCCGCTGCCCTTCGACTGTAATCCGCAGCCGACGACATGTGCGGCGGCGAGGAGCGGAAGTATTCCGCTTCCTATATCAATTTACGACCGCAAAAATAGGCTTTCCAGCCCTTTTCACAGGGCTGGAAAGCCATTTTTGCAGTAAATGTGATGGATCGAATGGAAGACTGCTTTAGCTGACTTCCATTCGCAGTTTGTCGAAAATACTTT
>SVGW01000049.1 GCA_015056125.1 Clostridiales bacterium
GTGTCCAGTTAGCAAATTCCCGGCTTTCAGGACGCTGGCGTCCGAGGAAACTCCGACCTCCATGACGGCATGAAAAAATGCCGCAAACCTTTGAGTTTACGGCATTTTGGCGCGCCCGCCGCGATTCGAACGCGGGGCCTTTCGCTTAGGAGGCGAACGCTCTATCCTGCTGAGCTACGGGCGCAAATGCGGAATATATTATAGCATATCCCAAAGGAATTCGCAAGCCTTCCGGGAGAATTATCTGCAAAAAGGCGATTTTAAACGGGAAAAAAGGGGAGGGGTTTGACAAACGGTGCCAAAAGAGATATGATGCAATAGGAAATCCTTTTGATGATCAACAGCAATGACGGAGGAATATAAAATGAGCGAGATGAACCATCCTACTTTTACCATCACTTTGGAAAACGGCGGCGAAATGAAGGGCGAACTTTATCCCGAATTTGCGCCCGAATCCGTGGGCAATTTTGCTTCCCTGGCCAACAGTGGTTTCTATGACGGGCTGATTTTCCATCGGGTGATCCCCGGCTTCATGATCCAGGGCGGCTGCCCCAAGGGCATTGGCATTGGCGGCCCCGGCTACAATATCAAGGGCGAATTTATGCAAAACGGCGTGAACAACCCCTTGAAGCACACCTACGGCGTATTGAGCATGGCCCGGGCCATGCATCCCGATTCCGCCGGCTCCCAGTTTTTCATTATGACCAGTGATTCTCCCCATCTGGATGGCGCCTATGCTGCCTTTGGCAAGGTGCTTTCCGGCATGGAATATGCAGATCAGATTGTATCCGTGCCCCGGGATCCTCGGGATAAGCCCTTGGAGCCCCAGAAGATTGCTTCCATCCGGGTGGATACCCAGGGCAAATTCTATCCCTTTGAGCAGTTATGATTACCAGGAAAGGTGAAGCGACATACACTTTGCGCGTGGCAGGGAGGGATTATACCCTCACCAGCACGGATTCTCCCGAGCATGTGCGCAGAGTGGCGGTATATGTGGACAGGAAAATTGCCGAAACCGGCTCCAGTGGCTTTGTGAACCGGGAAACGGCGGCGGTGATTGCCGGCCTTTCCATGGCAGATGAATTGCTCAACGCCCAAGACGATAATACACGCCTGCGCAGGGAACTGATGCAGGCGCGTCAGGAGCTGAATGAGCTAAAGCATGCCAGATAAATTGGAACTGCTTGCACCGGCAGGCAGCATGGAAGCGCTGAAAGCAGCGCTGGCGAATGGGGCGGACGCGGTCTATTTGGGCGCGGCCGCCTTTGGTGCGCGTGCAAGCGCGGGGTTTGATGCAGAAATATTGAAAGAGGCCCTGGCGCTTGCGCATCTGCACAGGAAGAAAATTTATGTAACGGTGAATATTGCAGTCAAGGAAAGGGAACTGGGCGATGTGCGCAGCACCCTTTCCTTGTTGTCGTGCCTGGGCGCGGATGCGGTGCTGGTGCAGGATTTGGGGATATTGAAGGTGTGCCGGGAGGAATTTCCCAATTTGCCCGTGCATGCCAGCACCCAAATGGCCCTGCATAATCAAAGCGGTGTGGCGCTGCTGAAAAGCTTGGGTGCTCAGCGGGCGGTATTGGCCCGGGAATGCACCGTGGATGAAATGCGAAAGGCCGCTCAAACGGGCCTTGAAATCGAGGCATTCTGCCACGGCGCCATGTGCGTATCCGTCAGCGGGCAATGCCTGTTTTCCTCCATGATCGGGGGAAGAAGCGGCAATCGGGGCCGCTGCGCCCAGCCGTGCCGGTTGAATTATGCCTATCAGGGAAAAACGGGCGCATGGCTTTCGCCCCGTGACCTTTGCGCCCGGGATCAATTGAAAAAAATGGCGGAAGCGGGGGTCTACTCTTTTAAGATTGAGGGGCGGCTCAAGCGCCCGGAATATGTAGCGGTGGTGACACGGTACTACCGACAGGCTTTGGACGCCGTTTTGGAAGGGCGTTTTGCGCCCATGGATGAGCAGGAAAAAGAAGAGTTGGTTCAGATTTTTTCCCGGGGCGGCTTCTCCCTTGGCTATACCGGGGAAAAGCGAGATGCGTCGATCATTGACCCTACACGGGTAAAGCCGGTGGGCTTGCCTCTGGGAAAAGTGGAAAAAGTGTATAGGAAGGGCGGCGCGTTGCTTGGGGATGTGCGCCTTTTGCGTTCCTTGCATAATGGGGATGGCCTGGAAATAAGCGGCCAGGAACTGCGCTATTCGGGGCCTGAAACGGCTGGCGGAAGCGTGGCGACGCTGCGCCTTCGGGATCAAGTGAAGATCGGGGATACGGTGCGCCGCACGGAGGATGAGGTGCAATTGAACTTCGCCCGGGCAACCTATGAGGGGGAAAGCTTCCATAAGGCGCTGCCCATTTCCTTTAATGCAGCTTTAACCGCCGTGCCGGGAGAAAATTTGCATCTCTATGTAACGGACGGGGAAAGCCATGCATCCGTAATGGGGGATATCTGCCAGGCGGCGTCCAATAAGCCATTGGACGAAGAAAGCGCCCGGAAATCCTTGGGGAAAACCGGGGGCACGCCCTTTGTGCTGAGGGAACTGACACTGGAAGGCAGGGGGGCTTTTGCGCCTGCGTCCGCCTTGAATGCGCTGCGAAGAGAAGCATTGGAGCAGCTATCCGCTGCCCGGATTGCGGCGTATCCCAGGGAGAAAATGGACAAGAGCGCATTTGATGTGCCCAAGCGTAGGCTGCCATCTTCCAGAATAATTGTAAAAACCCAGCAGCTTGCCCATGTACCTGCGCTCTTGGAAGCAGGGGCGGATGAAGTGCTTTTGCAGCCCAGGGATTATCGGAAACATGCCCTGGAAGAAATATTGAAAAAATTTCCGGAAAAAGCGCGGCTGTGCCTGCCCGCCCAGTGCAAGGAGGATACGCTGCATATCATCCGGGAACTGACGGAAAAATATCATACCCCCGTATGCGTGAGCAGTCCGGGTCAGCTGTCGTTGTTTTCCAATGCCATGGCAGGGGAGGGCGTGCCGGTGATGAACGGGGAAGCCATCCGCATGCTTTCTCATCTTGGGTGTGAAAGTGTGACCCTGTCCCGGGAACTGAGCCGCAGCGAGATTTCCGAATTGCCCTTGGGCATTGCCGAAATGATTCTGCCCGTATATGGCCGTGCCCGGCTGATGCTGCTCAATCACTGCCCCATGCGCACGCAGATGGGCCTTGAAAAGGGAAAAGAAGCCTGCCGCCTCTGTGAGCAGGGGAAGGGCGCCATCAATACCTGCCTTTCGGATCGGATGCATGCTGATTATCCCTTGTTCCCTTTACATTTGCCGGAAGGGTGCCTGGTGGAGCTTTATGCAGATAAGCCCTTGCATCTGGCTATGGAAGCAGCGGCTTTTGCCCATCTTTCTTGGCTGCTGAATTTTACCGATGAAGAGCTGCCCCTGTGCCGGGAGATCGCATCTTACTATGCTGCCGTTATGCGCGGCGAGAATCCGCCTCTTCCCCCGGTTAAGGGCGGCATGGGCCGGTATATTGAAGGAGTATTATGATGCTGGAAGAGATGGCTGCCTTTTTTGCCAAGCGGCTGGAAGGCTATGAAGATCATATGCGGAAAAACATCGCATTTGCTCCGGAATTTTATCCTGAAACGGCCCGGATGCTTCCTTTGCAAAAAGGGATAAAGCTGTTGGATCTTGGTTGCGGAACGGGGCTGGAATTGGACGAAGTGTATGCCCTTTTAAGCGACGTGGATACTGTGGGGATTGACCTTTGCGCGCAAATGCTGGAGGAACTGAAAAAGAAGCCCTACGCCCATCATCTTCATTTGATCCAGGGATCCTATTTTGACGTGCCCTTTGGAGAAAATGAATTTGACGCTGCGGTTTCGGTGGAATCGCTCCATCATTTTACGGCGGAAAGAAAGCTGCCCCTGTATCAAAAGCTTTATCGGGCGCTGAAGGACGGGGGCGTATACGTGGAAACGGACTATGCCGCTGCGGATGATCAGGAAGAGGCCTTTTATTTTTCCGAATACGAAAGAATGGCCAAAGGGGCTGAGCCGGGGGCCTTTCATTACGATACGCCCCTTACCCGGGAGCATACCTTGGAACTGCTGAAAAAAGCAGGCTTTGAAAGCGTTACGGTGGAGAAAAATTATGAAAATACGGCCCTGATTGTGGCCAAAAAGAAAACGCTGTAAACAGATTTTGAACAATTTCCCTCTTCCCTTGAAATGCGAGGGGAATGACCGTATACTGAATTTGGAGGATACATTTATGAATGAACGGGCACTGCGGGTGCTGGAATTTACCAAAATCCGCGATATGCTGGCCACCTATGCCCTTTCTGATTTGGGAAAGGAAATGTGCCGGCGTGTGGTACCCCTTATTGAATTTTCCGATGTGAATCGGGCCCTGGATGAAACGGAAGAAGCGGTGGCGGTGCTGGCCTATGTGGGCGGCAATCCTTTGATCAATTTTTCCGATGTGCAGGAGTATTTGACCCTTTCAAAAAAAGGATCCACCCTTTCCCAGAAAGCGCTGCTTCTGGTGGCGGAAACCCTGCGTGCGGCCCGTGCGGCCAGAAGCGCCCTGGTAACCGAAAAGGATAACACGCCTTTGATCACCGCCATGGCCTCCCGGCTGCAGCCCCTGCGCACCCTGGAAACGGATATCACCGAATCCATTCTCAGCGAAGAGGAAATTTCCGATCACGCCAGCCCGGAATTATTCAATATCCGGCGACATATCCGCTCGGTGAATGATCGCATTCGGGAAAAGCTCAATGCCATGGCCCATGGGCCCTCCTATTCCAAATATTTGATGGAATCCATCGTTACCGTACGAAACGGCCGATACGTGCTGCCCGTCAAGCAAGAATACAGGCAAAGTGTGCCGGGGCTTGTGCATGATCAATCTGCTACCGGGGCCACCCTCTTTGTGGAGCCCTTGGCCGTAGTGGAAATGGGCAATGAACTCAAGGAATGGCACATGAAGGAGCGCAACGAGATTGAAAGGATCCTGGCTGCGCTTTCCCAGCAGGTGGCGGACGGGGCTGATTTAATCGATCAAAACCTTTCCATCCTGGCCAATCTGGATTTTATCTTTGCCAAAGGCATGCTTTCCCGGGAAATGGAATGCGTGCGGCCCAAGATGAATGAAGAGGGCAGGATCAATCTGGTGCGGGTGCGCCATCCCTTAATCGATCGGGATAAGGTGGTTCCCTGTTCCCTGTGGCTGGGCCAGGATTTCACCTCCCTTATTATCACCGGCCCCAATACCGGCGGCAAAACGGTGACGCTGAAAACTTTGGGCCTGATGACCCTGATGGCCCAAAGCGGCTTGCATGTGCCCGGGCAGCTTGGCACCGAGCTTTCCACCTTTGAAGAGGTCTATGCGGATATCGGGGATGAGCAATCCATTGAGCAGAGCCTGTCCACCTTCTCTTCCCACATGACCAATATCGTATCCATCATGAATGCGGTAACGCCCAGGGACCTGGCCCTCTTTGATGAATTGGGCGCCGGCACCGATCCCACCGAAGGCGCGGCTCTGGCCCAGGTGATTTTGAATGCGCTTTTAAAGATCAAAGCGCGCACGGCGGCCACCACCCACTACAGCGAGCTCAAGGCCTATGCTCTTTCCACTAAGGGCGTGGAAAATGCCAGTGTGGAATTTGACGTGGCTACCCTCCGGCCCACCTATCGCCTTTCCATCGGCGTGCCGGGCAAATCCAATGCCTTTGAAATTTCACGCCGCTTGGGATTGCCGGAATACCTGATCGATGAGGCCAAGGATCTCTTGTCTCACGATACCATTCGCTTTGAAGACGTGATTGCCAATGCGGAATATCATCGCCAGGTGGCGGAAAAGGAGCGGGAACTGGCGGAACAAGCCCGGCAGGAAACGGTGCGGCTGCGCAATGAGGCGGAATTGCTCTACAAAAACATGGAAGAGCAGAAGGAAAACGCCACCCGCAAGGCCAAGGAAGAGGCCCGGCGGATTATGGAAAGGGCCAAGCGGGAATCCGAAAGCATTATCTATGATCTCAAGCGCTTAAAGAAGAGTGCCAATGTGCAGGATCATGAAGTGAATAACCTGAAAAAGCGCATGGAGGATGGGCTGGATAGCCTGGCCGAGGGCCTGAAAAAGCCCACCGGCAATATTGCCGAGCCGCCCAAGACGGTGAAAATCGGGGATGTGGTGGAAATCACCCATCTGAATACCAAGGGCACCGTGCTTTCCCTGCCAGACGGCAAGGGCGAAGTGCAATTGCAGGCGGGCATTATGAAATTAAAGGCCCATCTGAGCCAGCTTCGCCTGGTGAATGAACCCAAAAAGAAAAAGCAGGTTTCCTCCGTGCAGGTGAAAACCGGCGCTGCCGAGCGCACGGTGCACATGAGCTGCGATGTAAGGGGCATGGCGCTGGATGAAGCGCTGATGGAAGTGGAAACCTATCTGGATGAAGCGGTGCTGGCCGGGCTGCATGAAGTGACCATCGTGCACGGCAAGGGCACCGGCATCCTCCGGGACGGCATCCAGAAGCATTTGAAAACCTATCCCCAGGTAAAATCCTTCCGCCGGGGCAAGTATGGCGAAGGCGAAGAAGGCGTTACCGTGGTGGAACTTAAGTAATGGAACAATATTGCGAGAGAACCTTTCTTTTGAGAAAAAAGAAAGGCCCTCTCGCCCTCTTCCAAAGAAAACTGATTCGGGATATTTCTGGTCGCCATATTTTCGATCAATTTTTTCCGGGTATATGTGGGATAAGTGAACAAGGAAGCCGGGAGGTGTAACAGGGTGAAGGATAAGCAGATGATTCTGGTGGTGGATGATGATCCCAATATTGCGCAGTTGGTGAAGCTGTATCTGGAGAAGGAAGGGTTTAAAGTATCCCTGGAAACAAGGGGCGATGACGCCGTGGCCGCTTTCCAGAAAAATCCGCCCAGCCTGATGCTCCTGGATATTATGCTGCCGGGAATGGATGGATGGCAGGTGTGCCGCGCCATCCGCCAGATCAGCAATATTCCCATCATCATGCTCTCCGCCAAGGATGAAACTTTTGATAAGGTGCTGGGCTTGGAATTGGGCGCTGACGACTATGTGACCAAGCCCTTTGAGGGCAAGGAATTGGTGGCCCGGGTGAAGGCGGTGCTTCGCCGGGCAGGCACGGGGGAAAGCGAAAAGGATACCCTTTCCTTCCCGGGGCTCACCATCAGCCAGGAAAAATATGAAGTGCATTTCCAGGGAAAAGTGGTGGAAATGCCTCCCAAGGAATTGGAAGTGCTTTATTTCTTGGCCGCTCATCAGAATCGGGTGTTTACCCGGGAGCAATTGCTTGAGCAGGTGTGGGGCTTTGACTTTTTCGGCGACAGCCGCACGGTGGATGTGCATATCAAGCGCCTTCGGGAAAAGCTGCAGGGCAGCGAGGCCTTGGGCTGGCAGATCCGCACGGTGTGGGGCGTTGGGTATAAATTTGAGGTGAAATAAAGGATGCAGAGCCGCAGCATGTTTGCCCGGCTGCTCACGGTGCTTCTGGCGGTGATCCTTTGCTGTGTAGCGGCGCTCTTTGGCCTATCCTACGCCAATCTCAGGGAGAATCATATCCAGAGCAGAATGAATGCGCTGAAGGCCCAGGCCAGGGATATGGCCTATCTGGCCAGCCGCCTGCCCAACGATAGCCTGAATCGGGTGTTTGGCAATACCACGGCCACGGAGCAGTATATGTACTGGAAGGCCCAGCGGGTGTATCAGGAATATAATGCCTATATCATGATCGTGGAGCGCTCCGGCCAGCAGCGCACCTACTACAACGAAAAGACGCTCCAGGATGAAAGCCTCAGGGCGCTGCCGGATCAGGAAGAATTAAAGCCGTATATGGAGCTGGTTATGCAGGGGCAGGAAGTGGTTTTCCAGTCTGAAAGCACATCCGGGCCACTCTTTACCGTACTGGTGCCCTGGACCCAGGATAATATGGTCAATAACCACAAAACCGTGCTGGGCCTGGTATTGATCCAAACGGCGGCACAGACGGTGCACGCTTCCTACCAAGGCTTGATTTGGCCGGTGGCCCTGGCAGCCTTGGCGGCCTTTGCCCTGGCGGCGCTGAGCGTGTTTTTCATCACCCGGCAGATGACCAGACCCCTTACCGTGATGGCGGAGGCGGCCGGGAAAATGGCCCGGGGGGATTTTGAGGCCCGGGCGCCTGAAAAAGAAGGCAGCCGGGAAGTGCGGGAACTTTCCTTGGCTTTTAATCAGATGGCGGCTCAGTTGTCTACCCTGGAACAATCCCGCCGGGATTTTGTGGCCAATGTATCCCATGAATTGCGCTCGCCCATCACCTCCATCCAGGGCTTTGCCCAGGGCATGCTGGATGAAACCATTCCCCCTGAAGAACATGAAAAATACCTCCAGGTGGTGGTGGATGAAACCCATCGCCTCTCCAAGCTGATTGCGGGGCTTTTGAATCTTTCGCGCATGGAAAATGAGGAAACCAGCCTGGCCTATTCGGATTTTGACGTGAATGAAATGGCCCGCCGGGTGCTGATTTCCAGAATGACGCAGCTGGAAGAAAAGAACCTGGAGGTGGAGGCGAATTTTGAGGAGGATGCTTGCTTTGTGCATGCGGACGCCGATCAGATTCAGCAGGTAATTATCAATCTGTTGGATAATGCCATAAAATTTACCCCACAAAACGGCTCCATCACCCTTTCCAGCGGCAAAGAAGAAAATCACGTATACCTGCGGGTAAAAGATGATGGAATAGGAGTGCTGCCGGAGGATGCGCCTCATATTTTTGATCGCTTCTATAAAGCGGATAAGGCCCATACGGTAGGTAAGGGCACGGGGCTTGGGCTGGCCATTTGCCGAAGGATCATGGAAAAGCACGGGCAGCAGATTCGCCTGCTGCCAAGCACGAAGGGCGCCGAATTTGAAATCACCCTGGCAGTAGGGAAGAATCTGGGAGGACAGCATGGAGATATTGGCAAGAGCGAAAATTAACTGGTCGCTGAATGTGGTGGGGCAAAGAGCGGATGGCTATCATTTGCTGGATAGCGTGATGCAGCCTTTGGCCCTTGCGGACGTGCTTACCATCGAAAAATCCTCCGACCTTTCTTTGACCATTGCAGGAGCAGATGAATTGCAGGCGGATGAAAGCAATCTGGTGCTCCGGGCGGCAAAAGCATTGCAGCAGGCAGGCAAGGGGCAATGGGGGGCGGCGTTGCGCCTTGAAAAGCGCATTCCCATGGGTGCTGGCCTGGGGGGTGGCAGCGCGGATGCAGCGGCGGCGCTGAAAGGGCTGAATTGCTTCTGGGGCCTTCATTATTCTTTGGATGAACTGTGCGAAATCGGGGTGAAGCTGGGGGCGGACGTGCCTTTTTGCCTCCATGATGCGCCTCGCCGTGCTCAGGGCATCGGAGAAAAGCTGACCGAAATTCCCTGCAAAAGAACGTATCCTTTGGTGCTGGTGCAGCCCTGCCGGGCCCTGTCCACCAGGGATGTGTTTCAGGCGTATCACCAATCCACGGTGGAGCCGGCTGATACGAAAGGCGTAATTGCTGCCCTTGAAATGGGCGATCTTGATAGAATGGATGCATGTGCCAGGAATGAATTGGAAACCGTATCCCTGGCCATGCTCCCGCAGATTCAGGAGGCCAAGGATGCTTTGAAGGCCCTTGGCGCCGGAATGGCCAGGATGACGGGATCGGGCTCGGTGGTATTTGGTGCATTTGAAGAAAGGGCGTGGGCCCAGAAGGCATATGCGCAATTGAAGGAGCGCTATGCCGGATGCATCCTGACGGAAACAGCGCTGTAAATCATCAAACGGCACGGAGAAAATTCCGGCCGTTTCAGGGCGTCAAATATGAACCATCAAATTTACTGCAAAAATGGCTTTCCAGCCCTGTGAAAAAGGGATGGAAAGCCTATTTTTGCGTCCGTAAATTGATATGGGAAGCAAAATTCTTTTGCTTCTTGTTGCCGCACATGTCGCCGGCTGCGGATTACAGTCAAAGGACTGTGGCCCTTCGACGCATCCCAGAGGGTGACAGGTTGACGTGCTGCATAAAAGCGATGCAGCGCGTCCTTTTTTTATTTGCTTTGCATGTTGCCAATCAACATTCCTGAAAGCCCGCCGACGGCAAGGCCCATGAGCAAGTCGATCAGATACGAGAGAAAGGAAAGCTGCTGGCCGGATAAGAGGGCATAGAGCAGCACCCCGACCCCCATATAAATCACCCCGATCAGTGCGCCGCTGCGCAGAGCATTTTCAGCCCCTTTGGCAACTCCCGCCCTTACTCCCAGGAAAATAGCCCCGATTTTAATCAATTGATTGACGGCCTGAATCACGCCGTCCGGCAGATCTGTGAGGCCAATGATCAGGGCGAAAATGATCACGGCCACAAGGGTAACGGCGATGGCGACCCCGATGCCTTTTAGAAGGCTGGGGGAGGATGAATGGGTTCTGCGGATGCGCTTTGCTGCTTGCTGAGCCATTGTGTGCCTCCTGTTTCTTTTTGGTGATATGTATGCACACGGGCGTTCATTCAGAACAGGAAGCGCTGATTTTGTGATCAGGCTTTGGGCTTGTATCTGCCGGCATATTCTTCCTTCGCCTTTGCGGATATTCTTTCCACATAGGCATATTTGGCCTGGGAATATCCGTTGGGCTGGCCGCCGGGCATGCGCTGGATCAGGCCATTTTCAATATCGGAAAGGATTTTTTGCTTCAGCGCTCCGTATTCCTGAGCGATATCGGGATGGGCCATCAGATAGTCTCTGAAATATAATTCCTTCCAATCGCCAAGGTAGCGCACGTGCAGAAGATATACTCTGTCTGCAAAGCCATCGCAGGTCATCCCTTTGGCCAGCAGCAGGCGGAAGGGGGTTTCCGCTTTGGAGGAAACCTCTGTGCCAAAGCCGATGGTTTTCAGCGACTCCTGCAATTTTTCCATGTTGCAGCAGCCATCCACTTCCAATAAAATATCGATCATGGGCTTGGCGATCAGCCCCTTTACCGCGCTGCTGCCGATATGGCTGATACGAATTACGTCCTGAGGAGGGATTGTGCGAAGAATCAGTGCCCTTTCTTCTTCATACCAGGCTGCATAATCGGGATTGTGCTTTTCCAGTATGATGGGGAAGGTTTTTTGAAATTCGGCCGGCGTTAATTCGGATACTTTCTTTTTCATGGGTATGCCTCCTGTCATATTTTCGTCAGATGGAATGTTTGCTTGTTTTTCCTTCTGATTTCCATTATCGGGAGGACGGAAAAATTGTCAATCCGCTGCCGGATTCATGACACATTGCTTTTCTTATTTTGCCAAAGTAGGCTTATTTTTTTGGCGGATATTCGTCAAATACCCCAGCACGGCCACAATCAGAGCGGCGATGGCATCGAAGATAATATCCTTCATGGTATCCTTTAACGCCTCCTGACCGATTCGGAGCACACCTTCCTCCGTAGCATATTTTTGCATATTCAGGCGAAGGAATGAATCGCAGGTAAATTCATAAATTTCCCATATCGCGCCCGCTGCCAGGGCAAAGGAAAAAGCAAAGAGCGATACGAAAAGCGGGCTTAGGGAAATGCGGATCCGCTCATTTTGATTCAGCAGATCAATGAGAATAAATCCCAATGCTCCCAGCATGCCCCCGGAGAAAAAATGAAGCATGGTATCCCAGTGAGGCACCGCATAATAAAAATCAAATACTTCGCCCAGGAATACGGCGCAATAGAGGAAGAGATAATAAAGGATGTAGATAAAATTCGGAATGCCAAGCTTCCATTTTTTTTCGATCAGAGAAGGAAGCGCCATCACGATCAGCCCCAGCACACATTGAGTGAGCATCAGCAAATAATCGCTTCGCACCCTTTCGGCGCTGCTGCCAGGCGCGATCGTTTCGGGGGCGGCCAGAAAACGGATGAAGGAATAGACAACCGAAAGGACCAGGGAAACAAACAGGATCGATCCCAGGATTTCGCTGAAAGGGCGAGTGTGTTTTCTCATTCTGTATTCTCCTTGCTGTGCTTACTGGTACTATTGTATGTCGGGTAGTTTTTGTGCGTGCGCCCCCAGCGCACGGAGCTTTTCTTCCAATGATTCATAGCCCCGCACTAAGTGCCCATCGGGGTCTGATACCCGGGTTTCTCCTTGGGCCACCAGCCCGGCCAGGAGGAGTGCCGCAGCTGCCCTTAGATCGGTGGCGGTGACGGAGGCACCGGTGAGCATCTTCCCACCGTGAATCAGCGCCAATTGCCCCTCTACCCGAATCTGCGCCCCCAATCGCTTTAATTCTACTACGTGCATAAAGCGATTTTCAAAGATGGTTTCAAGAAACACGGAAAGGCCGTGGGTTTGGGTGGCTACTACCATCAGCGGCGCCTGCATATCGGTGGGAAAACCGGGATAGGAAAGGGTGCGGGCTTCCATGGGGTGCCGGGCTTTTCCGCGCAGCCGCAGCCCTTTTTCATCCTCCTGGCAGATGACTCCTGCTTCTGAAAGCTTGAATAGCAGGGCGCGCATATGATCGCTTCTGGCTCCGGAAAGCAGCACGGAGCCATCCGTCAGCGCAGCGGCGCAGGCCAGGGTGCCGGCCTCAATTCGATCGGGAATGGGGGTATATTCCGCGCCGTGGAGATGCTCAACGCCTTCGATGATGATATTGTTGGTGCCTGCGCCGGCGATTCTTGCCCCCATGGCGGTGAGAAAATGGCACAAATCCGTGATTTCCGGCTCCTTGGCGGCGTTTTCGATGCGGGTGACGCCCTTGGCCAGGGCGGCGGCCATGATCAGATTTTCCGTTGCGCCCACGCTGGGAAAATCCAGGTAAATATTTGCCCCTTTCAGTCCGCCGCTCACCCGGGCAATTCCGCCGTCTAATTCCACCTTTGCGCCCAGCTTCTGCAAGCCCTTTAGATGCAGATCAATGGGCCGCTGGCCAATGGCGCAGCCGCCGGGCATGGATAATTCACATTCCCCTGTTCTTGCAGCCAATGGGCCCAGCACAAGCACCGACGCCCGCATGGTGCGAAGCAGGGAATTTTCCTTGGGGCTGCCAATGGAAAGTGCGCGAATGCGCATATCGCCCTGACAGAAGCTTACCTCCGCGCCGCATACTTTCAAAATTTCTGCCATATGGCAGGTGTCGGTGAGATTGGGCACCTGATGAATGATGATTTCCTCGTGTGTGAGCAGCGCGGCGGCTAAAATGGGCAGCACGGCGTTCTTGGATGTGCTGATGCTTACTTCCCCGGATAATCGAGGAGATTGGCCAATCAAATACTGGGACATGGGACGCACCTCCGAAAATTCATGATTTCATGGTCATTTTGCCCGATGCGTCCCGAATGATTTTGCTGCCAAAAGCCGAAAAAACGGCTTTCAGTCAGTTTTTTTCAGCATATCAGAAAAAAACGGCGAAAATCAGGCATTTTCCAGCCAATATTTTTATGTTGGCAAAGTATGGGCATTGTGATACAATAAAATGCGAACGTGTATTCTGTAAATTTTTGATATCGCTGCTTCGGCATGCCGGAAGAAAGAGGCGAATGTATGAATCAATTTGTGCTCAAAGCGCCTTACAGCCCCCGCGGGGATCAGCCCCAGGCCATAGAAGCGCTGGCCCGGGGGGTGAAGGAAGGAATGCCTGCCCAGGTGCTGCTGGGTGTAACGGGGTCGGGCAAAACCTTCACCATGGCTTCCGTGATTGAAAGGGTGCAAAAGCCTACGCTGGTGATCGCTCATAATAAAACCCTTGCGGCCCAGCTCTGTGCAGAATTTAAAGCCTTTTTTCCAGACAGTGCGGTGGAATATTTCGTAAGCTACTATGATTATTATCAGCCGGAGGCTTATATTGCCTCCTCTGATACCTATATCGAAAAGGATGCATCGGTGAATGATGAAATCGACCGGCTGCGCCACAGCGCCACCGCCGCCCTTAAGGAGCGCGACGACGTGATTATTGTGGCTTCGGTGAGCTGCATCTATTCCATGGGCGATCCCAGCGAATATGAGGGCCAGATGATCTCCCTGCGCCCGGGGATGGAAATGGCACCGGAGGAGCTTTTGCGGCGGCTGGTGGAAATTCAGTATGAACGCAACGATGTGGCGTTTGAACGCGGAAATTTCCGTGTGCGTGGAGATACGGTGGAGATTATTCCCGCTGGACAGATGGAAAATGGCGTGAGAGTGGAGTTTTTTGGCGATGAGATCGACAGAGTGAGTGAATTTTCGGTGGTGGATGGCCATGCCCTTCACACCGTGCAGCACGCTGCCATTTTTCCGGCCACTCATTATGCCACCAGCGTAGAAAACAGAGAAGAAAACATTGCCCGCATTGAAGAAGATATGTATAAGCAAGTGGAGGCATTTGAAAAAGAGGGGAAGCTGCTGGAGGCTCAGCGCATTGGCCAGCGCACCCGCTATGATATTGAAATGCTTCGGGAGATCGGCTTTTGTACGGGCATTGAAAATTACAGCCGGTATTTTGACGGCAGAAGCCCCGGCGATCCGCCCTTTTCCCTGCTGGATTATTTCCCCAAGGATTTTCTGGTGATGATTGATGAAAGCCATGTGACGGTGCCCCAAATTCGGGCCATGTACGCAGGGGATCGGGCGCGAAAGAGCGCTCTGGTGGAATACGGCTTTCGCCTGCCCTCTGCCTTTGATAATCGACCGCTGACCTATGATGAATTTTCCCAGCGGGTGAAGCAGGTGATCTATGTATCGGCCACCCCGGCGCCCTATGAGCGGGAAAGGGCCCATCAGATCGTGGAGCAGATTATCCGTCCTACGGGTCTGCTGGACCCTAAGATCATCGTGCGCCCTGCCACGGGCCAGGTGGATGATCTGGTAGGGGAAATTCATCAGGTGGTGGCCAGAAATGAACGGGTGCTGGTGACCACCCTCACCAAGAAAATGGCCGAGCGGCTCACCGATTATCTGGATGAAATGGGCATCCGGGTGCGCTATCTCCATTCAGATATTGTGACGCTTGAGCGCACCAAATTGATCCGGGAATTGCGCATGGGGGAATACGACGTGCTGGTGGGCATCAATCTTCTGCGCGAAGGACTGGATTTGCCCGAGGTTTCCCTGGTGGCCATTCTGGATGCGGATAAGGAGGGATTTCTCCGCTCCGAAACCAGCCTGATTCAGACCATTGGCCGCGCTGCCCGAAATGCCGAGGGGCGAGTGATTATGTATGCAGATGGGCCCACTGATTCCATGATGAACGCCATCAATGAAACCAACCGACGCCGGGCGCTGCAGGAGGCCTATAATCAGGCGCACGGCATTACCCCCGAATCCGTAAAGACTGCTGTCAGGGCGCTGCTGGAAATCACGGATAAGGTGACGGAAGAAATTCCTGATCAAATGGAAAAAGGCGAAAAGGATGAATGGATCAAGCAATTGGAGGATCAGATGCTTACCGCCGCCTCTGCTTTGGATTTTGAAAAGGCGGCCAAGCTCCGCGATCAGCTTTTTGCCATCCGCGGCGACGCGCCCATGGAAAAGCACCAGCCCTCCCGGAGACGACGGGAGAGGACGAGGAAGTAACGAATATTTGCGGGGAAACCGCTTTTGAGCCAAAAGCGGTTTCCCCGCGCCCCTTCCGAAAAGCGAATGGAACGATTGGAGCGCGGAAGATGCATCAGATCTCTCCGCGAATAAATGGAAAGATAGCGTATGTACATCTGTGAATTATGCCCCCGGGAATGCCGGGTGGACAGGGAAATTCAAAAGGGCTATTGCGGCATGGGGCTGCAGCCCAAAATCGCTCGGGCAGCGCTTCATTTCTGGGAGGAACCCTGCATTTCCGGCACCCGGGGCAGCGGCACGATCTTTTTTTCCGGCTGCACTCTGCGCTGCGCCTATTGCCAGAATTATCCTATCAGCCATGAAGGCCAGGGCAAGGAAATCACCCCTTATCGGCTGGCAGAAATTTTCAAAATGCTGGAGGAAAAAGGCGCGCATAATATCAATCTGGTGACGGGCACGCCTTTTGTGCCTGCTATTTTGGAGGCGCTGTCCATCTACAAGCCGCACATCCCCATGCTGTGGAATTGCGGCGGCTATGAAAAAGTGGAAACCCTGAAACTGCTGGAGGGCGCCATTGATATTTATCTGCCCGATTTCAAGCACGTATCTCCGCGGCTATCCGCCCTTTGCGCCGGCGCACCGGATTATTTTGAGCGAGCGTCCCAGGCCATTTTGGAAATGTGCCGCCAAACGGGCGCTCCCCAGTATGACGAAAACGGTATCCTGCAAAAGGGCACGCTGATTCGCCATCTGATTTTGCCGGGGTGTACCATGGATTCTATCAAGGTGCTGAATTATATTGCAGAAAATATCCCCAAAGGCACCCCTGTATCCCTGATGCGCCAGTACAGCCCGGTGCCCTGGTGCAAGATCAAGGGGCTGGACAGGCGGGTGACCGATGCAGAATATGAGCGGGTGCTTTCTCATTATCAGCTGCTGGAGCTTTCTGGCTACACCCAGGAAAAAGAATCGGCGGACACGGCATATACCCCGCCCTTTGACCTGACGGGCGTATAAAGTGCGTTAATTGCCACATTTTTGTGCGGTAATTCATCCGTTGTTCAAACTTTAGACAAATTCACTGTGTACAATAATTACGTACCCTGAAAGGGGCGGGCGGATTCAGCGGATCCGCTTAAGAAGGAGGAACCGGCTTGAAACTGTATTTTGATCATGCGCAGGAACTGATGGAAGGCATTCTTGTCCTTTCGGAGGATCTGGGGATCACTCCGGTGCAGAAAGAAGCGGCAGAAATTTGCGTTGATGTACAGAAAATGGAGGGCAGGGGCCTTCGGGTGACGCTGAAGGGTAAGGAAGCGGCGATCATCTATGGCGGCGGCAAGGCGCGGTTTTTCCGGGCGCTGGCCATTCTGGTTGGCTGGCTGAAGGATGGCGTAAAGGAGCAGTCCATCGCTGAAAATGCTTTGTTTGAAACCAACGGCGCCATGGTGGATATGTCCCGGAATGCTGTGATGAACGTGCGAACCGTCAAATTCATGATGCGCAAGATGGCCCTTATGGGCATGAACACCTACATGCTTTATACCGAGGATACCTATGAGGTGGAAAACTGCCCCTACTTCGGCCATATGCGCGGGCGGTATACCAAAGGGGAGATCCGGGAAATGGATGCCTATGCCCAGGCGCTGGGCATCGAGCTGGTGCCCTGCGTTCAGATGCTGGGGCATATGCCCCAGTTTTTGAAGTGGCGCGCATCCCTGCCCTATAAGGATACTGCCAGTGTCCTCCTGGTGGGCGCGGAGGAGACCTACCGGCTCATCGACGATATGCTCAAATTCATTTCGGAATGCTTTACCAGCCGCCGTCTTCACATGGGTATGGATGAAACCCATGATCTGGGCACCGGCCGCTGGCTGGATCAAAATGGCTACCGGCCCCGCAGGGAACTGTATTTTGAGCATCTGGCCAAAGTGGTGGAAATGGTGAAAGGTTATGGCTTTACGCCCATGATGTGGAGTGATATGTTCTTCCGCATGTCGGCTGAACCCGGCAAGAGCTATGATGGCGGTTATGACGTGCGCATCAATCTCCCCGGCGATATCAGAAAATATGTGCCGGATGGCGTTCAGCAGGTGTTCTGGGATTACTATCATCCCGAAGAAGAATTTTATGCCGTGAATTTGGAAAAACACGATCAGCTCGGCGATCATACCATTTTTGCAGGGGGCGTGTGGTGCTGGAGCGGCCATACTCCCTTGTATTCCCGGTCCATCCGCCATACCGTGCCGGCCCTGGAAGCCTGCCGCAAAAAGGGCACCAAAGAAGTATTGGCAACGGTGTGGCACAATGGCTCGGAAGCCTGCCTGATCATGAGCCTGGCAGGATTGGCCATGTATGCCGATTATGATTATCACGGCTGCTATGATGAGGACAGCGTCCGCAGGTGCTTCCGCTTCAGCTGCAATCTGAACTATGATGATTTCATTGGCATGGAAGAGATCGAGTACCCCCATGGCAACCGTTATTTTTCCGGCTGCTCCCGTGCGCTTTTGTATAATGATCCGCTGCTGGGGCTGGTGGATAAGCAGATCGAAGGGCTGGATACGCAGCAATATTTCCGCAGTGTATCGGAGAAGATTGCCCATGCAGGATGGGGAAGCGGCGAATTTGAGCCAGCGTTTGATGTGCTCAGGAAGCTTTGCTCCCTGCTGGAAAACAAGGCGGATTTCGGCATCCGGCTCAAAAAAGCATATGATGAGAAGGATGCAATGGCGCTTTCTGCCCTGGCCCTTGAATGCGATGTGATTCAGAATAAGCTGGATCAGCTGCGAAAGAGCCATCGTGCAGCATGGATGCGCTATCATAAGCCTTTCGGCTGGGAGGTCCATGATATTCGCTACGGCGGCCTGATGATGCGTTTTGATACGGTGAAGGAGATGATCCTTCAGTATCTGGCGGGAAGGATCGACACAATCGCGGAACTGGAACAGGAGCGGCTTCGCCTGGACGGGCGCGGAGACAGCGATGAGCACTTCTATAACGATTTTCTTTGGAACAAGTATCAGGGCTATGCTACCCCTGGCAGCCTGTAAGGGCATGGCGTGAATGAAAGCATAGCAGGATGTATTGATTTGCGACAATGCACCGATTCATCATTTCATCGGTGCTTGCAGAAAGGTGGTTTATCAGTATGAAAAAGCGTTCTTCTGTGCGATTTGGTTTATTGGCTGTGATGATTGCGGTGCTGATGATTTCTTTTACCCTGTTTAACGCAGGCGCATCCACCATTCCCGAGGATGAGATCAGCGCCATCGTAAATACCCAAACGGACGCATCCCAGGTGACCAGCCCCTTTATCCAAGTGGCCAATCAGGTGCGCGACAGCGTGGTGGGCGTGAATAACTATACCACCTCCACCTATTACAGCTACTTTGGCTACGGCTACGGCGGTCGCCAGAGCGAGGAAAGAGAATCCCTTTCCGGTACGGGCTCCGGCGTGGTGATTAGCAAATACGGCCATGTGCTTACCAACTACCATGTGGTAGAGGATGCTTCCCGCCTCACCATCACCATCGCTAATGATGAAAGCGAGCAGGAAGCCATGTTGGTTGGCTATGATGAGGAATTGGATCTGGCGATCCTGCATGTGCAGGGACTGGATTTGGATCCCGTTCCCCTGGGGGACAGCGATCAGTTGCAGGTGGGGGAATGGGCCATCGTAATCGGCAATCCCTTGGGCGAAGAATTTGCCCGTACCCTCACCGTGGGCGTGGTTTCCGCCATTGACCGCCAGGTAACCGATACCACCCTGGATCGCTACGGCCGCCGTACTTCCATCACCAATTCCATGATCCAGGTGGACGCTGCCATCAACTCCGGCAACTCCGGCGGCGGTATGTTCAACACTCTGGGCCAATTGCAGGGTGTGCCTGCCCGGAAGTATTCTTCCAGCGGCCTGTATTCTGCCTCTATTGAAAATATCGGCATGTGCATTCCTATCAACGTGGCAAAGCCCCTGATTGAAGAAGTGCTGCGCAGCTACAATACCGATGCCAAAACTCCCTCTTCCAATAACGGCGATACACAGGCCGCCATCGACAGCCCCCTTCACGGCAAGCCACGCCTGGGGATCACCGGCGTTTCTGTTCCCTCTACTACCCAGAATAGGCTGCCCCTTGGCTCTCTGGTAAAGAAGGTGGATGCCGGTTCCCCCGCTGAAGAAGGCGGCATCCTGCCCGGCGATATCATCGTGGAGGTGGATGGAGAAATTACCTCCAGCATGACCGCGCTGACCAATAAACTGGGCTCCTATAAAGAAGGAGACACCATCAAAATCAAGGTGTTCAGGGATACGAACCTGGCGAATCAGATTGATTCAGAATATATTGATCTGAGCAAGATTGGCGAAGGTGAATATATTGATCTGCAGGTGACGCTGCGGGTTGTGGATGATTTGAATATGTAAGATATCGTTTTTGCGGCCTCTGCCATCGGGCAGGGGCCGCAGTTTGTCGAAAAAGTATTTTCGACAAACTGCGAATGGAAGTCAGCTAAAGCAGACTTCCATTCGATCCATCACATTTACTGCAAAAATGGCTTTCCAGCCCTGTGAAAAGGGATGGAAAGCCTATTTTTGCGATCGTAAATTGATATAGGAAGCGGAATACTTCCGAACCTCACAATTCGGCATTGTCGCCTGTAAGCGGGGTAAAGTCCCGCTTACAGGCTCTGTGCCTCATTGGGCCTTCTCCTGCCTGCATCCGCCA
>SVGW01000050.1 GCA_015056125.1 Clostridiales bacterium
TGTCGCCTGTAAGCGGGGTAAAGTCCCGCTTACAGGCTCTGTGCCTCATTGGGCCTTCTCCTGCCTGCATCCGCCACAGGCGGCGGCAGGCTACGGCCCTCGCCGCCGCACATGTCGCCGGCTGCGGTTTTCAGTCGAAGGGCAGTGGCCCTTCGACGCATCCCAGGGATTTTTGACAGTCTGAGGGCTGATTCATCTGCTGAATCAGCCCATAATAATCCGGTATTGTCCTTTTAGCTTATTTTATGCCACAAATTTTTTGAATGATCACGCCGGTCTCCTGGTTTTCTGCCGGGATATACACAAGCTTATCAATCATCGCTTCCGGTCGGGGATTGATCCATTCATAGCGGTACAAGGTGGCCCGCTCGCCCCGGCAAGTGATCGTCTGCACATCATCGGTATACCAGGTGGCAGAGTAACCGTTATGGCGGTAATACTGATTGGGGAAGGGCTCGTTATGCCGCCGGTTCCACCAGCTGATATTGCCGCCATAGGTGATGGGCAATTTTTCCTCCGCCCCATCCCGATACACCACCTTGTACCAGCCGATTATATCCAATTCCACCCAGGGAAGCCGCCTTGTGCAAAGAGAGGCCGCATGATCAATCACCAGGCTCTTATAAGCGCCCTTTATGCTGATTTCCTCTCCTTTGGAAGCATCATCCGGGCAGAACACATCCTTTTCCAGAATTTCTTGCACCCGAGCGCCCTTCTGGAGGGAAGGATACTGCTTTACGCCAAGCTTTTCCCGAAGCTTTGGAATCATCCCGGCCACAATCCTGTCGTAGGCATAGCGGTTATGCCGGCTATAGGATGCGGACCACATCATCTGGGCAGAGAACAGGAAATCATACAATTTTCCCTCCCGTGCCAGCGATTCCTCCTCCGTGGATACCCAGGCGGATACCTCGGCCCCGGTCACATTCTCTTTCCGGATGCGGCTTTCATAGCGGGGGAAGTGGCTGGAATACATATTGCCATAGATCACTTCAAAGCCTTTTTTCAGCAGATTATCTTCAATATTCTTATCCAAATGGAAATACCAGATGAAATCCAGCATCACAATATCCTTGGGAATTTTGTCAATTGCCGCAGGAGTGAGATACTTGGTAACCGGCTGAAGCATATCTCCCCAGATCATCATTTTCAGATTCTTTTTAGTCAGGTATTCATGCAGCTTGCAAATATCCTGAGCCAGCAAATCGGCAGGATTTTTCTCCCTGCAAATTTCACACACGCCGATTTCATATACTTCATCGTGACCCATGTGCACATATTTCACAGGCTTTACGGTATCAATAATTTCATCGGCGATATCAAAGAGAATTTCATAGGATTTGGGGTTGGAGGGGCAGAAGCAATGGGCGTAGAATTTCTTGGGCCTGGCATCCGCCAGACGCTCATCCGTATCGGTGTTCTCAGATGTATCCGCGTACCGCTCGGCAATTTCGGGATGGGCCTGGGTCATAAACTGCACATGCCCCAGGCTCTGGATTTCAGGGATCACCTCAATGCCAAAGGACCGGGCATAAGCCACCAGAGCCCGCACGCTCGCCTTGGAAACCCGCTTGCCGCCGCCTACGCCCCCGTGAGGGAATGGGGGCCATTCGCCGCTTTTTCCTTTCTTCACGCCCTCTTCAAAAGCGCGGTTGATTTCGGGATGGCTTTCAAATTCCATGGCCCCGGCCATTTCCAAAATGATGTGGTTATAGCCCATAGGCGAAAGGATATACTTAATCAGCCGCTTGGCAAAAGGCATTTCTTCCTCGGCAGGCAGATACAGATGCACGCCCCGGAAGCTTTTGAAAGGGGCATCGTCTATCCTGCACGCAGGCGCCTGTCCATTCTGAATAAGCTTTAAAAGCGTTTCCGCGCCCTGCACAAAGCCCCGCGCATCGCTGGCTGAAATGATGATCTTTTTTTCGCTTACTTCCAGGCGATAGCCGTTTTCCGGAATATTCGCATTCAGGGAAAATTGAATCTGGCCTTTTTCCTTTTCTTCAAGAGGAATGTCCATAAACTCCTGCATTTTTTCTTTCAGCACATGCAGGCCCTTCTTAGCTTCCTCACCGCAAGCCCAGGCCGCTGCGCCCTCTTTCAGCACAAAGCCCTTTTCATCCAGCGCTTCATATTTTTCCGGAGTGGGATATAAATTTTCTCCTTCAAAGCAGGCGCCGTAGATCTCCAGATTTTCAAGAATAATATCCGAAAAATCTGCCGCAATTTCCACCACCAGGGCCCTTTCTTCCCTTTCCACTTCCAGGGCCAGTTCCTTCTGCGCAATAGGCATGCCCGTTTCGCCGCTGTAGCGATACAGCAGCTTTTCCTTATTTTCTGTATACACAGATACGGAAGCGGGCGCGCATTCTTCGCCTAAAGTGCATACCAGGCGATTCATCAAAAAGTCCTCCGCCAATTGGATATGCAGATCAATCCCAGAGGCCATCACCTCGCGCCAGGCCACGTGCAGGGTTTCTCCCTGGAAGGGGTTGCCGTTTTTCTCGATTTTTGGAGCCTTTACCAGATCCTTTTTCAAAATCTGATATTCGATTTTTGCCCGATCATTCAGCTTGCCAATGTACATGCCCTTTCCTCCTTGCTTTTCTTATGCGTATACTGCCCTTTCGCCTCCGATATATGGCAGTCGGGAATAAGCAGCCGTCACATGGGCATAGCCCACTTTATCAATTTCCCCCCGCACCGGCACCGCCACGGGGCGCAGATGCATGCCAATCAAGGTATCGCCGATATCGATTCCTGCATCCGCCTGCACGCTGATCACCAGGCAGGGTTCCTCCATCATTTTCCAGGCAGCTGCCGGCACGCTGCCCCCCGCTTTGGGCTGGGGCACGGCGTTCACCCGGAGATAGCCATGCTCTTTGGCCGCAGAAAGGGGCATCACCAGTGCCCGGTTCAAGTGCTCGCAGCACTGAAAAATAGGAGTAAATCCCTTCGCCTCGCAAAAATGCAGCACAGCCGCCGCCACCCATTCGCCGATTTCGGGCACACTGGCCTTGCCAATGCGGCCGCCTGCTACTTCGCTAGTGGAGCAGCCCACCACGATCTGAGCGCCCTTTTGCAGCTTTGCCGTTACAGAAAGATCCAATAAAGCCTTGGTTACCTGAGCCGTAATGATTTGCTGATCCGTCATTGCTTATTTCCTCCCGAAAGTATACATTCCAATGGCTGCCGCCACGGAAAGATTGAGTGAATCGATATCATCGCTGTGGGGAATGCGTACCGGCTGGCCAAGGGACGCAAATTCAGGGGGCAATCCAGCGCCCTCATTGCCAAAGATCAGTGCGCAGGGGCTTTGCTTGTTTTCCGCCGCCTCATCCAGCATCCTGGAGCCATCCAGCATAAAGGGATAGGCAAAATGCCCGGGAAATTCCTTTCTGTATGCTTCAAAATCATCGTATTCATGCACCCTGAGGGAAAAGATGGCACCCATACTGGCCCTGATCACCTTGGGGTCATACACGTCTGTGGCCGGGCGGATAATGGCGATATCCAGATATCCAAAGCCCAGGGCTGCCCGGAGGATGGTACCCAGGTTTCCGGCATCCGAAATATGATGGAGCACGATATGATTACCCAGCTCCATTTTTGCAGGCCGCTTTTCAAATACCGCCGCGGCAAAGCAATTTTCCTTGCCGGAAATCCTGGAAAGGGCCTTATCCGCTTCCTCCACCCGGATATGCCGCTCATTGGCCAGGGCAACCAGCTTTTTCACGCCCTCGCTGTCCTTGCCTTTGGTGGAAACCAGCAGCCTTCTCACCAGTTCCGGGCGCTTTTTCATAGCTTCCATGGAGGGAAACACCCCCGGCGCATAGGAATAATCCAATTCCCTGCGATAGCTTTCCAATGCAGGCATATTTTCCTCCTGTATATTATTTCATCAGTTTTTTCACAAGCTCCAGCTTTTTCTGGGTAAAGGGCGCATAGCGCACCGGGATATCCAGCCAATTGGCCTTTTGCACGATGGATTTTTCATGGGTGAAGGTATCAAAGGATTTTTTTCCGTGATAGCCGCCCATGCCGCTTTGGCCCACCCCCCCAAAGGGCATCTGATCGGTGGCCAGATGGATGATGGTGTCATTCACGCAGCCGCCCCCAAAGGAGATTTTATCCAGTATTTTTTCCTGGTTAGCCGCGTTTCTTGAAAAGAGATAAAGAGCCAGGGGCTTTTCGCGGCTGTTGATCATGGGAATCACTTCATCAATATGCCGGAAGGTGATCACCGGCAGCACCGGCCCAAAAATCTCTTCCTGCATAACCGGGGCCTCCCATGATACATCGGTAAGGATAGTGGGCGCAATGCGAATGCCGTCTCCTGCCCCGCCGCAGTAGATATTTTCTCCCCGAATCAGCCCCATCACCCTTTGATAGTGCTTTTCATTCACCATCCGAGGCCACTGCGCGCTTTGCAGGGCATCCCCATAGAATTCCTCCCAGCAATCCCAGATTCCCTGCAAAAGCCTGTCTTTTACCTTCTCATGCACCATGAGGTAATCCGGGGCCACGCAGGTTTGGCCGGAATTGAGGGCCTTGCCAAAGGCAATGCGCCGGGCAGCCACAGGAATACATGCCGTTTCATCCACAATGCAGGGGCTTTTTCCGCCCAGTTCCAAAGTGACAGGGGTCACATGCCGGGCCGCTTTTTCCAGCACCAGTTTTCCCACCGTCACGCCGCCGGTAAAAAAGATATAGTCGAATCGCTCATCCAGCAGGGCTTGGTTTTCCTTTCTTCCTCCCAGCACCACCGCCGCCTGCTCCACCGGGAAGCACTCCGCTATCAGGGATGCAATCACTTGGCTGGTGGCCGGGGAATAATCGCTGGGCTTTAAAATGCAGTGGTTGCCCGCAGCCAGCGCCCCCACAAAGGGAGATATGGTCAGCTGGAAGGGATAATTCCAGGGCGCCATAATCAACACCACGCCATAGGCTTCCTTGATGATATAGCTTCTGGCTGGAAACTGCACCAGGTGGGTTTTCACCCGTTTGGGTCGGGCCCATTTTTTCAGGTTCTTCACAGCGCAGGAAATTTCCGTGAGCACCATGCCGATTTCCGTCATATACGCTTCCCCGGCGCATTTGCCAAGGTCCGCTTCCAGAGCGGCGCAGATTTCATTTTCCCGGCGCTCTATGGCTTCCCGAAGCCGCTCCAGCCCTGCCAGCCGGTCTTCCACGTCGTAAGGGTGCGCTTTTTCAAAGGCTTCCCTCTGCAGCGCCACCAGATCATGAATGGTCATTGAGCAAATCCTCCAATATGGCCTTGGCCATCCTTTTGCCCCTTGGCCCCACTTCCCCTACCGGCCCCACGCAGGAGGGGCAGCCAAATGGGCAGTCGCAATCGCTGACCAAGGTGAGGGCATGGGTTAAAAGAATATCCCGCATGCGGAAGGCCTTTTCGGAAAGGCCCACGCCGCCCGGGCAATTATCATACAAAATCAGGGTGGGCTTTTCTGTAAAGGGGCATTTCACCTGATAGGATACCGCAATATCCCGGGGGGAACACATGAGATAAAGGGGCGATAGGATGCGCAAAAGATTGGCAATGCCCAGCATGCCGCTTTGCAGATCATCCTTTTCATATTTGGCCGCAATATGATCGGGCACGGTGCGCCACATGGCAGTAGTGTGCATATCCGTTTCCGGCAATCTCACCGGGCCGAAGCCCAGGTTTTCCCCCGTATCAAAGCGCATTTTCTTGAAAATTTTCACCAGCGCCGTCACCTTCACTTCCCCAAGGGCGGCATTCTTTTCTTCTTTTTCAATATCCAGCAGGCTCAGGGATACGTTGAGATCGGCGTCGGTATAGTAATCCACGTTCACCTTGCGGATAAAAGCCTTGCAGGCGTCAAAATCCAATTCCTCCACCTGATAGGTTTGCCCCTCATGCATATAAATGGCATTGGGATGCAAAAGCATGGGCACGGTAAACCGGTCCATTTCCCCTACCATTTTGGGATGAGCAGGATCGGTGATATCCATGATCAGGTAATTTTCCGTCATGGCGGTGCGCAGGCTCATTTCACTGGCCGGAAAATCCTCCGCCATCCAGTGATAGGTGTTTCCTACATGGCGAAGAATATTGCTTTCCTCCAGAAAATCCAGCATTTCCTCGCCGCCTGCGGCATTCCCCAATCCTTCCCCTTCCTTAAAGGGCAGTTCATAAGCGGCGCACTTAAAATGGCTGAGCAGGATATACAGGTTATCCGGATTCAGCAGAGCATTTTCCGCCGGCTGCTCAAAGAAATAATCCGGGTGGGTAACGATAAATTGATCCAGGGCATTGGAGGAAGCCACCATAATGGTGACCGCCACGCCGTTTCTGCGCCCGGCGCGGCCCGATTGCTGCCAGGTACTGGCGATAGTGCCGGGATAGCCGCAAAGCACGCAGGCCTCCAGCGCACCGATATCAATGCCAAGTTCCAAAGCATTGGTGGATACTACCGCCTCGATCTCCCCTGCCCTGAGGCCCTTTTCAATTTCTCTGCGTTCATGGGGCAAATAGCCGCCCCGATAGCCCCGCACTTTGCCGTTATTGCCAATAGGATCGGATACCAGCTCCTTAAGCTGCCGGGTAAGCACCTCCACCTGGAGCCGGGATTTGGCAAATACGATGCTCTGCACCCCGTTTTTTACCAGCATGGAAGCAATGGCCCGGGTTTCGGGAAGCACGCCCTTGCGGATGCCCAATTGATGATTTACCACAGGAGGATTATAGAAAATATAATGCTTTTCTCCGGAAGGCGCTCCGTTATTATCAATCAGGCGAACCGGGCGGCCAATCAGCGTCTCCGCCAGTTCTTTAGGATTTTGAATCGTGGCGGAGCACAGGATAAACTGAGGATGGCTGCCGTAAAACTCGCAAAGGCGCATAAGTCTCCTGAGCACGTTGGCCAGGTTGCTCCCAAACACGCCCCGATAGGTGTGAATTTCATCGATCACGATATATTTTAAATTTTCAAACAGCTTCACCCATTTGGTATGCTGGGGCAGGATGCCGCTGTGGAGCATATCCGGGTTGGTCACCACCACATGCCCTGCCTGGCGCACGGCCCGACGGGCCGCGGCGGGGGTATCCCCATCGTAGGTAAATGTTTTGATATCCACCTGCATCTGCTCGATGATCTCATAAAGCTCGCTCACCTGATCGGCGGATAAAGCCTTGGTGGGAAAAAGATAAAGCGCACGGGCGTCCTCATTCCTGAGGATTTCCGCAAGTACAGGAAGATTATAGCACAGCGTCTTCCCTGACGCCGTGGGCGTTACCACCACATAGTCTTCCCCGTTCCTTGCCGCCTCAAAGCATTCCGCCTGATGGGTATACAAATTCACCACCCCATGGCGGTTCAGCGCCTGGGGCAGCCGGGGATCGATATGCGCCGGCCAGGGAGCATATTGGGCCTTGCGCGGCGGCACAGTGCGCCAGGCGGTCACATTTTCCATAAAGCCGGGGGTATTTTTTAGCTTTTCCAGCAGCTGCGGCAAATTCACGGTCATTTCCTCCTCTGTGTCCTCTTTATTATACCTTTTATCCGCCTCCTTGACAAGGCGGGAAAAGTGGCATATAGTTTGTAGGAAAATATTTTTTCTGTATCGGAGGCCCTATGAAACGCGTCATCTCTCTGCTTCGAAAAAATGCCATGGTGGATATTCTCTTTACCGCCAAGGGCAATGAGCTTTCCTGCATGCTCACCGAGCCCCTCTGGGGCATTCCCTATAATCTGTATCTCCCCTTTGCCTCCATGTATATGGTGTGCCTGGGGATGTCTGCTTTCCAGATTGGTGTAATGCAGACTGTGTTTTTCCTCTCCCAGGTGGTGTTCGCCATCCTTTCCGGGGTGCTTACGGATAAAATGGGCCGGCGCCTGTGCACCTTGGTGTTCGACTGCCTTTCCTGGAGCGTACCTGCCCTTTTATGGTCCTTTGCCCAGGGGTATGAATGGTTTCTGGTGGCAGCGATATTCAACGGCGCATGGCGGGTCACGGAAAACAGCTGGTATCTTCTTTTTATTGAGGATTCCGCCGAGGATCGCCTGGTACGCCTCTTTTCCGTCACCCATATCGCCGGGCTCATTGCCGGGTTTATCGCCCCCCTGGCCTTTGGCTTTGTGCAAAAATACGGCGTGGTGGATACCATGCGGGTATTGTATTTTATCACCTTCGTGATGATGACGGCTAAGTTTGTGATCCTGTTTTTCTTTTCAAAAGAAACCAGAATCGGCAAGCGGCGCATGGAGGAATGCAAAAAAATTTCCCTCCTTTCGCACCTTTGGGACAGCCGCCACGTATTTTTCGATATGCTGAAAAATAAGCGCATCATGCTCACCGTGGCGCTGGTGGCCTGCTATATGACCATGAAGGGCACCCAGGATTCTTTCTGGCCGCTGCTGGTTACCGAGCGGCTAGGCATTCCGGAAGAAAATCTTTCTATCTTTGCCACCATCAAAAATCTTTTGATGCTGGTAAGCTATTTTGTGATCGTGCCCCATGTGAATGCGGATAAATTCAAGCATCCCGCCCTTTTATCCATTTTTCTGCTTATCTTCCAGCAGGCCATGACCATGCTTTTGCCTCCCGGCGCTTTCTGGCTGGTGGCCATCGGCGCGGCCATGGAGGCCCTGGCGCTTTCCATCCTCACGCCTCTCACCAGCGCCTTGCAAACTATCGCCATCCCCGCCGAGGAGCGCGCCCGGATGCAGGGCTTCTTCTTCACCTTCTGCCTCCTGGTCACCTCTCCCTTTGGCATGATCGCCGGTGCCCTTTCCGATGTGAACCGGGCGCTGCCCATGGGCCTGAATATTCTTTTCCTGCTGCTGTGCGCCTTTTTTGCCCTTCGCCTGGATCGCTTCAGCGCCCCCCAACAGCAATTGGAGCATTCCGCATAATTTTCCTTTGAAAGGAGCGTTCTCATGCCTGTCGCCGTGCTTTGCTTCCTTGGCACCGCCTGCTTTTACCTTCTCTTTCAGCGCGCTACCTACCGGAATATGAACAGAAACCTGGCCCTGTTTTTTAAGGGAACGGCCACCTTCTTTTCCGCGCTTCTCGCTCTCTACGGCGTGATTTTGCAACCCACGTCCGGGCACAGTCTTTTGCTGATCGGCCTTGTGATATGCACAATTGCCGATGTGGTGCTGGGAAAAAATCTCATGAAGGGCATGGGGATCTTTGCCCTTGGCCATGTATATTATTGCGGCGCTTATTTTTTCACCGCAAGGCCCACGCTGCTCAGCCTGTTCATCTTCCTGCTGCTTGTGCTACTCGCATGCTTTTTCATCTATCCCCAGATCAAAAGGCGCTCAGGGAATAAGCCTGCGCTTCCCTTTCTTGGCTATGGGATCATGCTGTTTCTCATGCTGGCCCTGGCCGTTAATCAAAAGCCGGTGCTGCTGATAGGCGCCATTCTTTTTGTGGTATCCGATCTTTTGCTGGCGTTCCGTATTTTCACTCAGAATCAATCCAAGCCCCTTGACTATCTCTGCTTGGGCTGCTACTATCTTGCCCAATATTTGATCGCCCTTTCCACGCTCCTGTAACAGCTGAAATTTCCTTTACTTTCAAGGTTGCATATGCTATGATATTTTTTGGATAAAAAACATGGAGGCGCATCGGATGGAACCGATCTCCGTTATGCTGGACGCCATCTGCCTGGCATCCCAGATCATTCTGGAAAGCGGCGGCGAAACCTACCGCGCAGAAGAAACCGTAGAGCGTATGTGCCGGGGGCTGCATATTCCCAACGTGGATGTGTTGGCCTTGCCCACCGGCTTATTTGTAACTGTTTATTTGGAGGATGGCACCGCTCACACCCGTCTGGTGCGGGTGCGCAGCCGTTCCACCAATCTGGCCAGGATGGATAAATGCAACGCCGTTTCCCGCCAGGTGGCCAATGGCACCCTCTCCGCTTCCGATGCGCTGAAAAGGCTCAAGGAAATTTATCAGCCCCGGAGTGAAAAAAAATGGCTCTGGATTCTGGCCAGCGCCGTTTCGGCCGGTGGCTTTGCCATCATGCTGGGCGGCGATTGGATCGATTTCTTTGTAGGCTTTTTCTGCGGCGCGCTGCTGCAGATCGTGCAGTTTTTTATGGCCCAGTGCAAGGTGCCCTCCCTGCTTTCCGGGCTGGTGGCCGGTGCTTTTGTGGCGCTGCTTGCCCAAAGCGCCATGAAAATCCTCCCTGGCGTACATGTGGAGCCCATCATCGCCGGCGCCATCATGCCCCTGCTCCCCGGCCTTGCCACCACCAACGGCATCCGGGATACCCTGCGGGGGGATCTGGTATCAGGCGGCGCCAGAATCGTGGAAGCGCTGCTTTGCTCCATTATGCTGGGTGCTGGCATCGGCATTGCGCTTTCTTTGTGGGGAGGGCTGGGCCTATGAATTGGATGATTGAATTGCTGGCCTGCTTTGTGGCCACGGCCGCCTTTTCCGTATTGGTGCATCAGCCCAGAAATACCGTGCTGGTAAGCGCGCTGATCGGCACGGCCTCCTATGGGGTATATCTCCTTTTGAACCAAACCACCATTGCTTACTTTGTTGCTTCCCTGCTGATTGGCACCTGCTGCGAAATCTGCGCACGGCTGATGAAGCGCACGGCTACCCTGTTTGTATCCGTAGCCATTATTCCTTTGGTGCCCGGTGTTGGGCTTTATCGCACCATGCGCTTTATCACCGAGGGCAATTATCTGCAGGCCGTCACCACCGGTTCCGCCACCTTGCTGGGGCTTTGCGCCATTGCCTTGGCCGTCACCGCCACCTCCATGTTCTTTCGGGCTTTTAAAAAGAAGGAGGGCGCATGCTGATTCCCTCCCGTATTTATGTGGCCTCCCCGGAGGCCCTTTTCTTTGAAACAATTCTGCTTCAGGAACCGGAATTTTGTCTGTCCGGCAGCGCTGATTCGGGATACATAGCCCTGGGAGAAATCCTTACCTTATCCCCTGATATCCTGCTTTTAGACAGCGCCCTTCCCGGCATGGACGGCCTTGCCATGCTAAGCGCCCTCAAAGAAAGAATGGCGGCCCCGCCCCGGGTGCTCTTTCTGGAAAGAATGAAGGATCGCGCATGGGCGCAAGCCGCGCTGCAAAAAGGAGCTGACAGCGTGCTTTTCTGGCCGGATGAACATGCGCTATTTCTTCCCCGCATCCTTTCCTGCGCCCATCTGCCTTTGCCCGCCCTTGCAGCCTGCACGGAGGAAAGCAGGACCTGGATCGCAGAAGCAATGCTCAAACAGCTGCGTGCGCCCGAAAAGCTGAAAGGCTTTGAATATATGTGCGCAGGGATCGCGGCGCTGATTTGCGCGCCCCAGCTGGCCCATGCCTTGGGCACACGGCTCTATCCCTATCTGGCCACTCAATTTTCCACCACGCCCCAGGCTGTGGAAAGGGCCTGCCGCACCGCTATTGAGCACACCTGGCTTCACGGTGATCTTGCCGCCATCCAGGCCCTCTTCGGTTTTTCCGTGGATTCGGAACGCGGAAAGCCCACCAACGCCGAATTTTTTTCCATGCTGGCAGAGCACGGGCGCAGGGAAATAGAAAAAGCACGTCGAATGTAACAATGAAAAGCGCTGTTTCAGCGAACAAAAGGAGGACGATCCCCATGAAAATTGAAAAACTGGGCGTGCAGCTCTTTACCATTCGTGATTTTATGGCTACCCCTGAGCAGTTCCGGGAAAGCATCCGGAAACTGAAGGATCTGGGCTATGATCAGGGCCAGACGGCCAGAATGCAGATTCCCTACGATATCGCCGGCCAGATTTGCCGGGAAGAAAAATTTGAAATCGTGGGCACCCACGATAATTTTGATCTGATGGTGGAAGATTTTGAGCAGGCCTATAAAAACCATCAGCTGCTGGATACCAACATTATGGGTATCGGCGGCTTTGGCTCCAAGGGCGCATCCATCGAAGAGATCAATGATTTCATTGCCAAGGCCAATGTGATCGGCGATAAGCTGGCCCCCTACGGCGGCAAATTCACCTACCACAATCACTCCCACGAATTCATTAAGGATGAAGAAGGCCGCCTCATGATCGACCGTCTGGTAGAAGGCCTCAATCCCGCCACCACCTCCTTCGTGCTGGACACCTACTGGGTGCAGTTTGGCGGCGGCGATGTACGCCACTGGATCGAAAAGCTCACCGGCCGCATCGATATTCTGCATCTTAAGGATATGGGCAAAAACCGTGAAAAGCAGTTTATCACCGAAATCGGCAACGGCAATCTTTACTGGGAAGGCATCATGGAATCTGCCGAAAAGGCCGGCGTGCGCTATTATGTGGTGGAGCAAGATCACTGCCCCGGCGATCCCTTTGACAGCCTGAAGATGAGCAGCGATTATATCCACAAAAACTTCATGTAATTCACACAATCAAAAATCGCCTGCAGCACGCGCTTTCTCCGTGTTCTCTGCAGGCGATTTTTATATCATTTTTATTCTGCTAATAACCATTCCAGATCAAATTCCAGCACAGCCATGCCGTATGCATAACGCTGTTCAGCGCTCGGTCCCCTCTCATAAAGCAGGAAGAAATGCTGGGAGACCGCGTCATATACCAGGCTGGAATAGGCGCTGCCGTCCACCCATACCTGCTTCGTGCCGGCCCAGGTTTTTCCGCAATCCCAGCTGTAACACAACGTCATATTGGATCGGGTTTCTGCCCGGGGATTTGCAAAAAGGGTGATATCCTCCGCCTGTTCCGGAAGCCCGGCCAGTTCATTTTTTTCCACCCGCAGGAAAGAAGCGTTGCAGCCCATACGTTTTTCTTCAAAAAGAAATTCTGCGCATCTGAAATCGCCATAGGTTTCGCCGCCATCCGTGGACGTGGCCAGATATCGCTTCTGATTGCGCATCATGCCCCTGGAATTGTAATGAATCATGCCATTTCCGTCTTCAATGAGCGTCCCCTCCCCGGTTCCCTGCTGAACGGGCGCGGAAGCATGCCAGGTACGGCCATGATCGTCGCTGTAGATACTGTTGTTAAAGCAGCACAAAACCGCTTCCTCCCAAGTGGAGTACCTCCCGGTAAAAATGCGGGAGGGACACAGCAGCCTCCCTGCATGGGAACCATGACGAAGCTGAATGCCATGGGAAGAACCGTGGCAGAAGCCGCCGATCTGCAGCACCTGGCCACTATACAGAGTAAAAGGCCGGGGTTCTATTTTCTGCACTTCCTCCATCCATGTATCCCCGCCATCCGCGGAGCGATAGATCAGATCCCCGATGGGTCGCCCAGCCGCCCGGGCCTTTTCCTCTGCCAAAGCGTCCATTGCCCGGATTTCTTCGTCTGAATACTCGCCAAATTCTTTTTTTGCCACTGGGCTGCACCGGGCTGTGCAGAATACTTCATCTGTTTCTGCATCATATACCGCGCTGCCGATCATATAGCACCAGCCTGGCATGCTGCGAAGGGTCTTTACCTCTTCCCATTCTTTTCCGGGCCGCTTTCTGGCATACACCAAGGCCATTTCAGGAGCGCTGTCAGCCACACTGTCCTTTCGATCATTACAAAAAGCCAGGATGGTGCCGTCCTTCATGGCCACCATGCTGGGAATGCGATAGTTCGATCGGCCGCCGGTCCGGAAAATGGGAGACTCCTGATGAAACATACGAATCAACCTCCTGCTTTAGAGCTTTTTTTTGAATTGCAAGGGCGTCATGCCAAATTGCTTTTTAAACAGCACGATGAAATGAGAGCAATCCGAAAAGCCACAGGCCTGGCACGCTTCATTGACGGACGCCCCGCTTTTGAGCAGCTCCTGGGCTTTGGATAATCGCCTTTGCTTGATAAACTCGGAAGGCGGCACCTGAATGGCCGTAAGAAAATGCCTTTCCAAAGTATTCAGGCTCACATGGGCCGCCGCTGCCATATCCGTCATGGAGATGGGATAGGAAAGATTCTCATAAATATAATCCAGTGCGATTTTCACATCATTGGGCAGCATTCTTTCCCCCACATCCCCCCGGGGAAATTCTCCCTGATCCAATAGCCTGATTAATTGGAAAAACAGGAGATACCGCTCCGTTTCCTCCTGGGAATCCAATAGCTTCCGGCAAATATCCTGCGCTTTTTGCAGGGAATCGGGGGTAAGAATGGAAAGATTTTCACATCCGGACGGGCGATTGAAAAAGCGCCGCAGCAAATTTTCATTGCCTTGGCTGGAAAAAAGCAGCCAGAAATGCCGATGAGGCGCGCTGTTGCTGTTATAAATGCAATGATGAAATTCATTAGGGCGGGTCAAAATCACGCTGCCCGGAGAAATCGGATACACGTGCTTTTCCACCATAAAGGATACGTCACCGGATAAATTGATGTATATTTCGCAGCCGTCATGGGCATGAAGATCAAAGGTGTTGTGGCAGGAATTGGCGTCCGTTTCCACATAGCGCACATCCAGGGAAAACGGCCGAATCCCCTGAAAAGCCATTTCCTGCCGCCAAATCATCCGCATCCCTTCCCCTTTGCTTGTTTTGGTGATTATATCATATTTTCAGGTGAAAAACAAATATAAATATTCGCTTTACAGGCGTATGATAAAAAAGCTTAGGAGAATAACATTTCCAATGAAAGGAGCGTTTTCCTTGCAGAAAAATCAATTCAAAAATATTTATGTGCACACCGAGGGTGATAACCGCTTTTTCTGCTACCGCACAGGGCTGACGGTGTATGAAGAAGCTTTCTCCAATCACCGCTACACGGCCGCAGGCTGGAATATTTCCGGCTTTCCCCTGAATATTCTGGATGATTTTCCCTCGCATCTTGACTGGAACGCTTTTACGGAGCCCCAGGCCTTTGATCTGGAGGCAGACGGTGTTTCCCTCTCCTGGGAATGGGATTATGCAGGCTTTGAAGCTGCGGATGAAACCCTGGAAAACGGTACCGCCGTCACCCATGGAACCGTCACCCTCAAAAGCCCGATAAAGCCCCTAACCGTTAAGGTACACACCATCCTTGATGGCACCGCCGTATTCACCCGCTATCTGGAAGTGATCAATGAAGGCGATGCGCCCATTAATCTCAATCTGGTCAATCCCATGTGCGGCGGCGTTGAAATCATCTCCGATTGGCCCGGATATATGATGGGCGCGCCTCAGCCTGAAAAAATCTATTCCCTGGGCTATATGGATCATGCCCAGTGGGGCCACGAGGGCTATTTTAAGTGGCATGATCTCCCCAATGCCACCTACTCCATCGCCAGCCGCTATCAGGGAAGCAATCGCTATCGCCATCCCATGTTTATGCTGCGTAATAATCTCCTTGGCCAAATGATGATTTGCCAATTGGGCTGGGCCGGGGGCTATCGCTTTGATTTTACGCTGAATACTGACGTTTTCTCTCAAGCTGCCCTTTCCTATCGCATTGTAATGGATTCCCAGAAGCCCATTGCGCGCCTGGAGCCGGAAGAATCCTTTGAAACGCCCCATGTGCACATGGGCATGCTCCAGGGCGATCTGGATGACGCCGTTAACGCCATGCATGATCATTTGCGCAAGTCGGTTTTCACCTTGCCGGATGCCCGGGGCGTAAAGGGCTGGATCGAAGGCGGCATGGGGCCGGAGCGCCTGATGAGCGTGGATTATACCAAACATTTTGCCGATACCATGGCCGAGGTGGGCGCTGAAACCATGATTATCGACGCCGGATGGTATTGCCCGCCTGGCAAGGCTTCCCATGAATGGCATCCCCGAGCCGGAGATTGGTATCCCGATCCCGATCTCTACCCCAACGGCATCGAAGAAATCCGGGATTACATCCATGAAAAAGGCCTGCTCTTTGGCCTGTGGCTGGATTTGGAACGCATTGGCAAGGATTCCAATATTGCCAAGGAGCACCCGGAATGGATTTCCCAATGCTATGTGAACGGCCATGAAAACAGCCAGCTCAACATGGCCATTCCAGAAGCTGTCGCCTGGGCGGAAAGCGAACTCACAAGAGTCATTCGGGATTACAAAATCGATCTATTCCGCCTGGATTACAATTTGGGCGATAATGTGCTGCTCAATAACCGCATCAACCGGGGGAGTGGCCCGGAAAACGCCTTTGTGCGCTATTATCAGAATACCAATGCCATGTACAACCGGCTGCGCAAAAAATTCCCCAATGTAGTATTTGAAAACTGCGCCGGGGGCGGTGGTCGCACCGACGTGGGTTTTGTATCCAACTTCACCCATACCTGGGTATCGGATTGGAACCGCGCTCCCCGCTCCTTTGCCGTGCTCAACGGCATGACCATGGCCCTGCCCCCCGAAATGGTGGATCGCCTGGTGAGCGGTATGTTCTGCCACACCCGTGCCTCGCTTGATTTCCAGGTGCGCGTCGCCATTCTGGGCCGCCCCTCCACAAACGATTACCACACCATCGACAGCGTAAAGAATCCAGAGCAATTTGCCATTGTCAAGCACGCCATTGATCTTTACAAGCAATATATCCGGCCCCATATTGAGGGAAGCAAGATTTTCCACCATACCCCCGATGTGGTATCCGGCCAGGATGGCGCAACGAGCGTAGTGGAGCATCCCCAGGGCTACGGCATTCTGGAGCGCGCTTCCGGGGATCAGAAGCACAGCGTAATGGGCATATTCAATCTGGCAGATTCGGGAAGCGATACCGTTTATACCCTCTATCCCAAGGGAATCAGCGCTTCTCTTTCCTATCGGGTGATGCTGGATAATTCCGGCGCTGCCTTCTCCATGACCGGCGCTGCTCTTTTAAATGAGGGGTTAAAGGTGCGCCTGCCCGGGCCGCTTACCAGCGAACTGGTAATTCTGGAAGCGGAAGGATAAACATCGGTTTCATATCATACTATAAATGTGAGGGCGCGTTCATTTTCACCGCTCTCACATTTTTATATAATAAATATAATCAATACTGTTGCAAAAGGAGGATTTTCTGTGATCACTTTATCCAATGGAATCGTGTCCCTTACCCTGGATGATCAGGCTCGCCTGGTCTCCTTTGAAAACGTAAAATCCGGAAAAGGCAATATCATCTCCCGCCCCCGGCCTATTTTCCGCTGTGTATTACAAAACGGCGAAAACTGGGAAGATATGGCCTATGCTGAAAACGCCGAAATGACCATGGCCGTATCCGGCGATACCGCCACCATTCAGGCATCCGCATTGAACACCCGCATGGGCAAGCAGGATATTCAGCTTGCGCTCACCATCCGTCTGGAAGGAGAAAAAGCCCTCTTTGGCGCGGTGATTGATAATCACTCCAATGCCACCGTGAATGATTTCTACTTCCCCTGCATCGGTGCCATCAAAACCCTGGGTGAAGGAAAGCCCGGCCTGCTCTATCCCGATCTTTACGGCGAATACCACACCGATATCTGCAATGAACTGGCCGACCTGCAAACCTGGGACGGACAGCAGGAATTGACCAGACCCTATCCCTATTCCCTCTCCATGCAGTGGATGAGCCTGATCGATCAAAAGCAGTGCCTCTACATGGCGGCTCATGACAGCCTCTTCCATGCTACCAGCCTCCGCGCCATCGGCAGCGAGGACAGGGATGTGACCCTGGAAATCGATAAAATGGCTTTTGTGGCTCCCGGCGAAAAGTGGGCTGCCCCGGAATACGTGGTATGGCTCTATGAAGGCGCCTGGCAGGATGGAGCGGATGAATACGCTGCCTGGGCTAAGACCTGGCGTCATCCCGTTACCCCGAAAAAGTGGATGCAGGAAATGAACGGCTATTTCCTGGTCATCAATAAGCAACAGTTTGGGGATGAAATCTGGCCCTACGAAGAAATCCCTCACCTCTACGATCAGGCCCTGGAGCACGGCTGCGATACCGTGGGCCTCTTTGGCTGGTATCAGACCGGCCACGATAACTACTATCCCGACTTGGAAGTCAGCCACACCATGGGCGGCGAAGAATTGCTGAGAAAGGGCATTAAAAATATCCAGGAGCGCGGCGGCCATGTCACCCTCTATCATCAGGGCCATCTGATGGATGTGGGCAGCCCCTTCTATAAAGAAATCGGCCACAAGCTGGAAGGCAAGTCCCGCTGGGGCACCCCTTACTTTGAACAGTATAACAAGTATTCCGAAAGCGATTATCTGCGCCAATACACCAAGAAGACATTTTCCACTGTGTGCCCCTGGTGCAAGGAATGGCATGAACTCATGCAGGAAAAAACCCATTGGATCCACGGTTTCGGCGCTGACGGCGTGCTCTTTGATCAAATCGGCGGCATCAGCCCCACTCCCTGCTTCGATCAGAGCCACGGCCATACCAAGCCCTCCCTTTCCTATGCCCAGGGCCGCTTAAAGCTCCTGCCCGCCATCCGCCAGGCCGCCGACGAGCATGAAAATTTCGCTTTCATGACCGAGACTAACACCGACGTGTATTCTCAGTTTATCGACTGTATCCACGGCATCGGCAGCAGAACCGGCGCCAAGGGCGAACGCGCCTCCTTCCAGGAAAAGAAACGCCCCATGGTGTTCAACTGCCCCGAAATGTTCCGCCATTGCTTCCCCGAAACCATTTCCACCCTGCGCAATTCCCGCCCCTATCTCCATCCCCGGATGGCTGATTATGCCCTGTGCTACGGTTTCCGATTCGAATTGGAGCTGCGCTATCTCAAGGACAAGCGATTCGTGGACGCCAATCAGCATCCCGAATGGAAGGAACATGCCCAGGCGGTGTGCGCGCTTCGCAAAAAGCATATGAATCTGCTGCTCAAGGGCGCCTATTCCTGCGATCGGGAGCTGGCGAAATTGAATCCCGTGCTCCATCATGGCGTATTCACCAATGGCAATGAAAAGTGCCTGGTCCTCTGGAATGACACAGATGAAGCTATATCCCTGAACCTGGGCAGCCACAAAGTCGACCGCTGGGAAACTGCCGAAAATGCCGGCGAAGGCGCACCGGATACCGTGCCCGCCAACACCGCCATCGTTCTTTTCTGACCCATATAAAAACCGGGCCTGTCGCGACAGCGCCCGGTTTCATTTTTGCTGATCAGTCTGTATCCAGCGCTTTACGGATAAATTCCGTAGGCGTCATCTGAAATTGGCGTTTAAAGAGCCGACAGAAGTAGTAAGCATTGTCAAAGCCCAGCATTTCCGCCACCTCATTCACCCGGAAGGTGGAGTAGCGCAGCAATTCCTGGGCGTGGGTCAATTTCAATTGCTGAATATAGTGGGTTACAGTGGTGCCCAGGTATTTCTGAAACAGACGCATAATATACTGGCGGGAAAGCTGGAATTCCTCACTGAGATCTGCCAAGGTAACAGGGCTCATATAATGCTCGTGAATATACAATAGGATTCTGGAAAGGGCAGTGGGATAGGCGGAAGAATGGCTCGAAGAAGCTTGCGCCGCCAGAAGCCCCAACATCTGCGCAGTGATCAATTCGATCCTGAGCTTGCTGCCGGGATTGAGCTCATATCGGCACACATCGCATTCCGTCATCATCAAGCTGATCTTATCTCTCGCATGGGCATAATTCCCCTGTATCGGCACAAAAATGCACCGCCGGGCACCGGCAGGCATGCTGTAGGGAATGGTCCCCCGCATCTGCTCAAATTTTCGCCGGGTTCTTTCCAATTCAGCCAAAGCGTCCTCATTGGAAACCCGCTGCGCATTCTGCGTAAAATGAATAAACACATATTGGCAGGAGGTGTCGCTGTGGGCCTTGTATTTTTCACCGGCAACGAGAAATAAAAAATCGCCGCCCACAAGGCTATATCGCCTTTCGCCAATCTCAAATTTCATATCCCCTTCCCGCACCAGAATCAGCATATTCTGTTGGGCGCGCCGATCCACGCTTTTCCAGCCAATGGGCTGGCGCACCTGCCCCATCACGTGCACCTGGGGCAGCGTATCCATATCAATACGAAGCATCGCCTTCACCTCACTGATTTCATATTGTACTATATTTTTTATGGATTGTCCATTCAATTTGCGAAAAAAAGCGCGCATCTGTTTTGATGCACGCTTGCTTTTATTTCGGGTTATTCTTCAATAGCTGCCTTGCACCGATTGATCGCAGCGATCACTTCCTGGGGGAACTTGGGCACGCGCTGGTAGGTATACAGGCCGTTTTGCTCCTGCTCCACATCAGTGAGCTGAGTATAGCAAAAGCCCATGTGCTCAGGGTTATTGAGCAGCGCTTTCGTCAGCCCCTCGTAGCGGGAAAGGAATTCCTCCCGGCTTACCGGCGC
>SVGW01000051.1 GCA_015056125.1 Clostridiales bacterium
AAGCCATTTTTGCAGTAAATGTGATGGATCGAATGGAAGACTGCTTTAGCTGACTTCCATTCGCAGTTTGTCGAAAATACTTTTTCGACAAACTGAGGGACGGAAGTGATTCCGTCCCTTTTTACTTGCCAGCATAAGCAATGGCGTCCAGCTGAAAATGCAGCCCGTCGCTTCCGCCTACATGGGCAAATTCCGTCTGGATGGATTTGCGAACGGGATATTTTCCATGAAAGCGCTCCTTGATCACCTTTTCCATAATGGGAATATTCCATATATCCCGAAACAGGCAATCCATCTGCACCACGTGCTCCAGCTTTAGCCCCACCAGGCTCAGCCGCCGCTCCAGATGATCGATGGCCCCATGGATCTGCATTTCCACATCCTGGCCGATGTTTCCGACGCAGTAACCGATGAAGCAGAGATATCCTGCCCGGATGATCCCGCTATGGGCCCACGTTTCATTCACGTCATATCGCTCCATACCGCTGATACACCTCACTTTTAATAAGAACGAATGTTCTTATTAAATCGTATCAGAAAACCGCGTAAATGTCAAGGAAGAATGAAAAAAGCTTTTAACGCCTGTTCCAAACTGGGAACAACAGTAGTTAAGGAAAAACAATATATTTCCTCGCATTACCCCCGCTTCATGGCGGCGATCTCGCCTTCGGTGGCGGAGATGATCACAGTTTTCTGATGGGTGTAGATCACAAAGCCGGCAGGGGCCCCCCCGGGCTTTTTAACATGCTTGCGCAAAGTGTAATCCACCGGCACGGATACGCCCTTGCCCTTGGAATACCAGGCAGCCAGTTTCAGCGCCATCATCAGGGTTTCGGGGGCCACATTTTCTGAGCGGATGATCACATGGGAGCCGGGCATATCCTTGGCGTGGAGCCAGGTTTCATTTCCCCGGGCGCTGCCGGTGAGCCGGTCGTTCTGGGCGCTGTTTTTGCCTACGATGATTTCTGTTCCGTCAGGAGATAGGAAACGAAGCGGCACGCTTTCCTGCTGCCGGGGCTTTTTCTTTCCCGCAGGGGCCCGCACCAGCCCCGCATCCTCCAGGGCTTTGCGCACATCGGATAGATCCTGCTCTGTTTCGCATTCTTCCAGATCAAACAGCGCCTGCTCCAGAATTTCCAATTCCTTCAGGGTCTTTTCTTTCTGGCCCTTGGCCAATTCCTGGGCAGAGCGAGCCTTGCGATAGCGCTTGAAATATTTTTGAGCGTTTTGCGCGGGCGTGAGCGCCACGTCCAGCTCGATTTCCATCATGCCGCCCTTTTCATCGTAAAAATTGGGCAGCTGCACCTTTTCTGCTCCCCGGGGAACCAAATAACTTTGCGCCGTGAGCAGTTCGCCGGCAATGCGGTATTCCTCCATCTTGGCGGAAGCGGTCAATTCTTCTTCCTGCAGAGCCAGTTTCTTTTCATCCCGCTCCATATGGGTTTTGATCAGGCGCTTGAGAGAGGCGCTTTTCTGGGCCATGCGGTCCCGCCGGTCCCGGCCGAAATAAAATGCGTCCAGGGCGGTGGAAAGGGAGGAAAAGGGCTTTTGCAGCTGGGTATTCAGGCTGAAATAGGGGAAGGGCAATACATCTGTGATCAATTGATCCTCGCAAAGCTGCGCTGTGGGCGGGCCCATGGAAGGCAGCCTTTGAAAAAAGGAAACGATCACCTTGGCAAGCTCATCCAGCTTAAGGCCCTCCATGTCCGTGCGGCTCATGCCCGTGGCCCGAAAGGCCACTTCCCGGGCCGCCACAGGGGAAAGGCCGCGGATGGAAGCGCCAAGGGCCTTATCCAGCGGGCCGGAAAGAACGGAAAGGCGGGAAAACAGCTGCTCCTCCTCCATGCGTGCAGGATCCAATTTATCCTGCTCCGGAGGCAATACGAAAGGCAGCCCCGGCAGCGCCTGGCGCACCCGGCTCATATCCCCGGATACGTGGCGGATAGCATCCACAATGCGCCCGTTCATCACCAGCGTCAGGTTGCTGTGGCGGCCCATCAATTCAAGATACAATTCCCGGGGAGCGGTATCGCCCAGCTCATCCTTGTTTTCGATCACCAGGCGAAGCACCCGGTCGCCTCCCAATTGCTCGATCCGGGTGAGGCGGCCGCCCTGAAGGTGCTTGCGCATGAGCATGCAGAACATGGGCGCATCCTGAGGATTTTGGTAGGAGGCGCCGGTTAAATGCGCCCGGGCAAAGGAGGGCGCAGCGGAAAGCAGCAATTTATGGTTTTTTCCCTGGGAGCGGATGAGGAGCACCAGCATATCCTTTTCGGGCTGGGTCACTTTTTCAATGCGCCCCTCCTGTAAGGTTTCCTGCAGTTCCCGGGCAATAAATCCCAGCGTCAGGCCGTCCATGGGCATAAGAGAATCCTCCTTGGAGGTGAAAAATTTTTAAGGAAATACCCGTTCATTATATAGAAACTTGGTCGCTTTCGCAAGGGGGAGAAAGCTTTTCCTGCTTCCGGCATAGAATCCAGGGGAGGGAAAAGCATGAAGGAAAAGAAAAAATTGAACCGGGGCAGAAAAATCATCCGCATGGCGGTGATTATTTTGCTGGTGGCGGCAGCGCTGTTTTTATCCTTGGAAAAAAATCTGGAAGCGGTGATATTGGATCTGGCGCATGCCCGGGCAGAAGCCATTGCCGTGGAATATATCAATGAAGCGGTGCGGGGCGTGATCAAAGACGGCGTTACCTATGGGGATATGATGACCGTGCAAACGGATACCCAGGGCCGGGTCACTTTGATTCAGGCCAATGCGGCCAGGATGAATGAATTGGCTACGGCCACAGCCTTAAGGGCCCAGGAGCAATTGGAAAGCGCCGAGGCGCAGAGCGTGGATATTCCTTTGGGTGCGGCCCTTGGCATTCCCTTTTTTTCCGCCATGGGGCCCAAGGTGCAGGTGCGCATTTTGCCGGTAAGCGCGGTAACGGCAGCTTTTTCCACGGAATTTGAATCGGCTGGCATCAACCAATCCCGCCATAAAATTTTTCTATCTCTGGAAACCACCGTGCGCCTGGTGATCCCCACCGGCGCCCGCCAGGCCCAGATCAACAGCCAGGTGCTTATCGCTGAATCCATTATCGTAGGGGAAGTGCCTCAATCCTATGTGAACGTACCGGAAATGGATGATTCATTGAACTTCGCTATCCCTTGATTTTTTACCGTGCTTTATGCTATAATAAACTCCAGCAGGAAGCGCGAAAAGCCGGAAAAAATGTAAATTGCAGGGTTTCTTGGCCGGAATCTATCAGCTTTGCTTGACAGCGGCGCATTCTTGCACTAAAATGCTATGGAGTGGATTATTTTCTCCCCGCGTGGGTATACCATGCGTTTGGAAGGAAGGAGGGCATTTATGTTTGCCCATAAATTGATGCGGCCCTTGGGGGTTCTCTTCCTGCTTTTGGCGCTGATTCTGGCAGGAAGCGTTTCTGCCCTGGCTGCGGAAAGCGACCCGATCGAATTTACCATCCAGGTTTCTCCCGAAAGCCTGACGGAGCCGGGAGAAGTGAAAGTATCCCTGCGGGTGGCCAACACCGGCACTGAGGATATGATTGACCCCGTTACCCTCTATGACCCGGCAGGGAAGCTGGTGGGTTCCTTTGGCGACGGCGGCTCTTATCTTCTTTCCGCCGGTGCATTCAGAACCTGGGAGGGCACCTGGAATGTGACCCAGGAGGAACTGGATGCAGGAGAATTTTCCTACACTCTCCATTACCATCTCACCGGGGATGATGGCGAACTGGTGGAGCTGAAACGCCAGGCTGTGGCCCGGGTGAATTTTACCGGCGAACGCGTGAAGCTCACCATCACCCGCAGCATTTCTCCCGAAGTGGTGCGCAGCGGCAGTACGGCCACGGTGGTATATGAGCTGTATAACAGCGGCAACGTGGATTTGAAGGATATCAGGGTGAAGGAGAATATCTCCAAAAATGCGCAGACGGTGAAGGAACTGGCCGCCGGCGAAAAGCAAACCCTGACCTTTACCTCCAAAATGGGCAATGCGGATTTGGCCAGCAGCGCCAGCATCACCTATAAGGCCGCCAATGGCACCAAAACCTATACCGAAAAGGTGGAAGAGCAGACCATCACCAAGGCCCAGCCCAATTTGAAAATTGAGCTTTCTTCTCCCTCTGCCGGCGTGAATATCGGCGAGGCTGCCAAATTGGTGATCACTTTTACCAACGCTGGCAACGTATCCTACTCCAATGTGACGGTAAAGGATGAAAAGAAGGGTGAAATCCTAACGAATCTTTCCATTCCCGCCGGCGCCACGGTGGTGGAGGAAAAGGAATTTATTCTCATGGAGCCCACCACCTTCAAGGTGACGGCTACGCTGCCGGATAATACCGGGGAAACCCAGAGCCTCAATGCCGCCAATGAACTGACCATCGGCGTATTTGACCCTGAAAAGACCCTGCTTCTCACCCTGAACCTCACCTGCGAGCAGGAAACCATCCATCAGGTGCCCGCCGATGTGCGCTTCCACCTGACGGTGACCAACAACAGCAATATCAAGGCGGAAAAGATCGCTATCTACCATGGCGATACCTTCATCTACACCATTTCTGCCCTGGAGCCCGGGGCCAGCATGACCCTCACCCGGGACGCAAAAATCAGCCAGGCAGGCAAATTCCGCTTTACCGCCCAGGTGACGGATAGCCTGCAAAACAACGTATCCTTTGAATCCAATACCCTCCAGATCGCCTATGCCCAGATTACCCCCGCGCCCACCCAGGTGCCGGTGGTAACGGTGGCCCCTCCTGCTCAGGTGACGGTGGCTCCTGTGGAGCCTGTGCTCACCCAGGCCAAGGATGTGCTGCTGACGGTGGCATCGGTGCTGGGCGTGCTCTTTGCGGCGGCATTTGTGCTCTTTGTGGCCAGCACGGCGGCTCGCCTGCAGAAGAAGAGCCGCTCCAAGGCCGCCTATGACCATCTGGAATTGGCGGAGCGCCGGGATTATACCGAGCCTGCCGATGAGGATGAAGACGATGATGACGATGAGGATGAGGAGCGGGAGGAACGCGATGAACTTCATGAGCTTCCCGTACTTCCTCATGAAAAAATCATCAGAACCGTGGTAAAGAACGAAGCCGAAGAGGTTGCCCCTGCCTCCGATGATATGCCTGCTTCCGATTGGGAGGGAGGCTATCGGGTATCCCGGGTGGAGCCTAAGGAAGAAAAAGCAGCCGAAGAGGAAATTAAGGTGCCCGAATCCTTAAAGGCAGAAGCGGCTAAGGAAGAAGGGGCCCCCGCGGAAGAAAAGCCCGCCGAGGAAGAGGCGCCCCGTCGCCGCCGCAGTGCTCGCCGCGCCCAGCGCACGGAAGATGGCGAATAATCCGTGAATCACTGAAAGCCTTCCTGAGCAAAAGGAAGGCTTTCTATTTAAAAAAGAAGCACCATTCTGTCTCGCTCACAGGATGGTGCTTCTTGCTTTCTATCGGTTTCTCAAGCATCTCGGGAAAATTGCTGATTCGATGGGATTTGGATATTTTCCGAATTGCCTTTCTTGGAGGGGAACAGGGGGAACCGTTCTTTGGGCTCCAAAGAATGGTTCCCCCAGAAAATAAAATGTTTTACTGCTTTGCCCGGCTGGCGGCCTTGGCGCGCTGCTCGTGGCTCAGCTCCCGCTTGCGCATGCGCAGGGACTTGGGAGTGATTTCCAGCAACTCATCATCATCGATGAATTCCAGGCATTCTTCCAGGGTGAGGGGATGCACGGATACCAGGCGCATGCTGTCTTCAGAGGAAGAGGCATTGCGGATGTTGGTCACGTGCTTTTGCTTACATACGTTTACTACGATATCCCCGGGGCGGCTGGATTCGCCGCAGATCATGCCGTGGTACACAGGCGTTTGGCTGCTGATAAAGAGGGTGCCGCGCTCCTGGGCATAGAACAGGCCATACTGGGTGGCGTCGCCGGTTTCGTAGCAGATCAAGGCGCCCACATTGCGGTGGGGGATATCGCCCTTGTAATCCTCGTAGTGATCGAATACGGAGCTCATGATGCCTTCACCCCGGGTATCGGTCATAAATTCGCTGCGGTAGCCAAAGAGGCCGCGGGAGGGAACCAGGAATTCCAGGCGCACCCGATCCGCGCCGCTCATGGATTCCAGAGTACCCCGGCGGCGGCCGATCTTTTCAATTACGGCGCCTGCATGGGCCTGGGGCACATCGGCCACCATCCGCTCTACGGGTTCCTGCTTTGCGCCGTCCACGTAGCGGTAGATCACCTCGGGCTTGCTCACCTGGAATTCATAGCCTTCCCGGCGCATGGTTTCAATGAGGATGGACAGGTGTAATTCGCCCCGGCCCCACACTTCAAACTGATCGGGGGTTTCACCATCCTTGATGCGCAGGGATACGTCGGTTTCCAGTTCCCGATACAGCCGGGCGCGCAGGTGACGGCTGGTCACATACTGGCCTTCCTTGCCGGCAAAAGGAGAATCGTTTACGGAGAAGGTCATGGTCACGGTGGGCTCGGTGATGGCTACAAAGGGCAGGGCTTCGGGGGTCATGGGATCGCACACCGTATCGCCGATGGAAATATCGGCCAGGCCGGTGAGGGCCACGATATCACCCATGCTTACTTCCTCGGAATTTACCCGACGAAGGCCATCGTATACGGAAAGGCCGGTAAGCCGCCAGGGCGCGGAAATCTGCTCGCTCTGGGCGTTGCAGCGCACCACCATGGTGTTGTCCTTGAGGGTGCCCCGGGTGATGCGGCCAATGCCGATGCGGCCCACGTATTCATTGTAGTCGATGGTGGAAATCAGCACCTGGGCAGGGCCCTGGGGATCGCCTTCGGGGGCGGGGATATACTTCATAATGGTATCAAACAGGGGGCGCAGATCCTCGCTGGGCTGATCCAAATCCAGGGTAGCGGTGCCCTTCCGGGCAGAGGCATAGATGATGGGGCGATCCAGGGTTTCGGGATCGGCGTCCAGTTCGATGAGCAGGTCCACCAGTTCGTCCACCACTTCGGAGCAGCGGGCGTCGGGCCGGTCCACCTTATTGATTACCAGCAGCACCGGCAGCTTCAGACCCAGGGCCTTTTGCAGCACAAAGCGGGTCTGGGGCATGGGGCCTTCAAAGCTGTCCACCAGCAGAAGCACGCCGTCCACCATCTTGAGCACTCGCTCCACTTCGCCGCCAAAGTCGGCATGGCCGGGGGTGTCCACGATGTTGATTTTGTAATCGCCGTAATGCACGGCCGTATTCTTGGCCAGAATGGTGATGCCGCGTTCCCGCTCCAGATCATTGGAGTCCATCACGCGCTCGACTACCTGCTGGTTCTGGCGGAAAACACCGCCCTGACGGAGCATCTGATCCACCAGCGTAGTTTTGCCGTGGTCAACGTGGGCGATGATAGCGATGTTGCGAATGTCATTGCGAATCATAGGTACTTTCTCCCTCTTTCAGTTGGGTCTGTTAAGCCAACACTTTATTGTATATCCAAAACGGAAGATTTGTCAACTGTTGCCGGATGAAATGCGCAGGAATCAGAGAAATTTTTTATTGCGCATTGACTGTAAATGCAAATAAATATACAATGAAACAAAGTGCTCTTTCAATTTGTTTTTTTGATGTAGTGTATAGGAAGGGGGGAATATATATGATTAGGCTATTGCTGGGATTGCTTCTGGCACTGATGATGCCATTTTCTGGCGCGCTGGCGATGATGCGGGCCGAGAATGCAATTGATGCGGCCCGCACAGATTTTCCGGATTGGGAGATTTGGGATACGATGGAATATGGCTCTGGCCGCTGGGAAAATGAAATGGCATGGCATGAGCAGATTTCTCTGATGAAAATAGAAGGGGAATGGCTGCATTTTCGGCAGATTTCGGCGATGCTTAATCCCTTGGAGGAGGGCCAGGCTGTTCCCTGGGAAGTGGAGGATTGGGCGTCTTTACCATTGAGCAGCGAAGCGGCGGAGCGGCTTGCTCAAATGGATCCTAAAAGCGTGATGGATCAATATAGAACTCAAGTTTCAACGGCGGCATTGCCTGGATGCGGAGAATTTTTATTGGGCGAAGGGGAAAAGATGGCAGAACTGTATGTATATCCCCGGTTTCTGCTGGCAATTACCGAGGATGCCCTGGGCAGGCAAGGGTTCCGGATTGGGCATTGGAATGGGCAGCGCTATGATAAAATCACTGCATCGCCCATGCAGAATGATCCCATTTGGCTGAACAGAATCCATTCCTGGGATGATTATTTGGAAATTGCACTTGAGGATGGAGTGGCCATGCTTACCTGTGAAGCGGATGGAGAATGGAAGCTTTCCCATGTGAATAATGGCTTGGAAGTTTATTCGATCCGGGATTCCGGGATAATGGGATACGATGAATATTTGCCAATCAAAAATAATTGGCTTCACTATTATGGGCGCCCTTTGTTTCCGTGGAAGCTGGAAGAATTGCAATTGGATAGTATCCCGATGAATTTGGAGGATGCGGCGCTGCTTCTGGATGCCGATGGATTTGCCTGCGTTGAGCGGGAGGGGGCGAAGATGCATGAGGAGATAGATGGGGAAGTGATCGCCCGTTGCTATCAGAAGCTGACAGGAACAATTGCACAAGAAGAAGGCGAATGGGTATGCCTGCAGCTTGGAACGGAAGAAATGGGCATGCAGGGCTGGTTTCGAAGGGAGGACCTTGCCTTTGGCCAGGATGTGAATGCGGTGGAATGCACATTTCCGTCTTATTCTTCTTGGGCATTTGAGCAGATGGAAGCAGATCCTTATGAAACAGTTTTATGGCTGGTGGGAAAAACGGAAGCAGGAGATTGGCTGACGTTGATAGATGAAGAGAAAATTTGCATTCTGCCTGCGGATCAGGTATACGGAATTGGTTCTACGGAAATGCCCGAGTATTTGCGGTGAGAAATAAAAGAAGATAATACGGAGAAACCCAAAAGATACGGCTGAAAAAGAGGGCTCTTGTTCGAGTCCTCTTTTTCAATATTAATGAAGCACCCGATGCGTTTGCCTCATTCGCTTTTTCTTGGGAATTGGGGAGAAAAGGGGATGTTCGCCGTCCTTGCTTTTCTTTTTTTCGGCCATGCTGATCACCTCCTCTCTATCAAGCGTGTGCAGAAAAAATAAAAAAATGCAAATGGGAAAAAATATGCTAAAATAGGAATATGAGGTGAAATATATGGATGCCAATGAGATTTTATTTTTTGACGGAAGGCCCCATGTGCTTTCGCTTTATACTGCTTTCCGGGAAAAGGTGCTCTCCCGCTGGCCGAATACGATCATCCGGGTGCAGAAAACCCAGATTTCGTTTTACAACCGGCATTTATTTGCCTGCGTGTTTCTTCCTGTGAGAAAATTGAAGGGCACAGCGAAGGATTCCTTAGGGGTGACGCTGGGGCTGAATCGGAGGCTGGAGGATGGGCGCGCCGTAGCTGTTTCCCAGCCCTATCCGGGGCGGTATACCCATCATTTTGCGGTTGCCGATGTTGAGGAAATGGGGGAAGGCTTCTTTTCCCTGGTGGAAGAAGCCTATGCATTTGCTATGGGCAAGCGCTGAATGGGAGCATATTGCGCGTGATTCATTCTTGCACATCTTAAAAAAATATGATATGATGATGCCAATAGGCAGTTGACGCTTAGAACAAATGAAAACAGGCAAGCGGGTGCATTTGGAGGAGGATGGCCATGGTCAATATGCATATCTTTCTGGTGGGCATGGCGGGTGCGGGAAAAACCAGCCTGGGCCGCCGTTTGGCGCAAAATCTGAATGTGCCCTTTGTGGATACCGACCAGCGGGTGAGCGAAATGCTGGGCGGAATGACGGTGAATGATATTTTTGCCACCTTTGGCGAGCCCTTCTTCCGCAATGCGGAAACGGGGGCTTTGGTGGAACTGGTGGGCCAGCCGCCCTGCGTGGTTTCTACGGGGGGCGAATTATGCACCTTTTCTGAAAACGTGATGATTATGAAAAACCACGGCATTATCATCCATATCGATCGGCCGTTGGATCAGATCATTTCTGATATCAAGGTGGATAGGCGGCCTCTCCTGGCAGGCGGCACCCATGAGGACGTGATTCAGCAATATAATCATTGCATCGGCCACTATCGGGCGGCGGCGGATTATCGGCTGGATAATTCCAAGGGCTATGTGCTGGGGGTAAGGAACCTGACGGAATTGGTGGAAAGCATCCGCTAAAGAGAATACAGCGGAAATACAGCACCATGCCTTGACGGAAAAGCGCCTTTGTGATACCATGCTTTTGAATTCATTTGGAGGATTTATTCATGCGGAACTTTGCTTTGCAGGCGGCTTACTTTTACTTTAGCTTTATCGGCTTTGCTGATAAGGCATGCTGCCGCATGTAAAGTTTTTATCCTGAGATTCAGGGGCTTTGCGGTGCATGTCACTGCAAAGCCCTTTTTTCTATCAAAAAAACGGAGGCATTTCATTATGATTATTCTGCTGAAAAATAACGCGGACGAGCACCAGGTCAATAATCTTACGGCGTGGCTGAAATCCTTGGGCTTTGATATCCATATGTCCCAGGGCGCCAGCCAGAGCATCATGGGCCTCATCGGCGATACCTCCCGGCTGGATATTGACGTGATCAAGTCCCTGGGCATTGTGGAAAATGTGCAGCGTATTCAGGAGCCTTATAAGAATGCCAACCGCAAATTCCATGCGGAGGACAGCGTGGTGGAAACGGGCGCGGGCACCAAATTCGGCGGCGGCCATTTCAATGTGATCGCCGGCCCCTGCTCGGTGGAATGCGAAGAGCAGATCGTGCTGGTGGCCAAGGCTGTAAAGGCCGCTGGCGCAGGCCTGCTCCGCGGCGGCGCTTTCAAGCCCCGCACTTCGCCCTATGCTTTCCAGGGCCTGCATGAAGAGGGCATCAAGCTGCTGCTGGAAGCCAAAAGGCAGACGGGATTGCCCATCGTAACCGAGATCATGGACGCCCATCATCTCAAATATTTTGACGATGTGGACGTGATTCAGGTGGGCGCCAGAAACATGCAGAACTTTGAACTGCTGAAAGAGCTGGGCCAATTGAGAAAGCCCATCCTGCTCAAGCGCGGCCTGGCCTGCACCATTCAGGAATGGCTCATGAGCGCGGAATATATCATGGCCGGCGGCAATGAAAACGTGATTTTGTGCGAGCGCGGCATCCGCACCTATGAAACCGCCACCCGCAATACCTTGGATATTTCCGCAGTGCCCGTGCTCCATAAGCTCACCCATCTCCCCGTGATCGTGGATCCCAGCCATGCTACCGGTATTTCCTCTCTGGTAAAGCCCATGGCGGTGGCTGCCGCTGCCTGCGGTGCGGACGGCCTGATGATCGAGGTGCACAATGATCCGCCCCATGCCCGGTCTGACGGCGCCCAGTCCCTTACCCCCGAGGCCTTTGAAGATGTGATGCAGGCTGTGAATGCCGTGCGGCCCTATGCTTGCAGATGAGGTGAAGAAGGATGATCTTTGGCATTGTGGGCCTGGGGCTGATTGGCGGTTCCCTGGCCCGATCCATCAAATTTCATACCAATCATACGGTATATGCGGCTGATTTAAATGCTACCACCCTGCTCCAGGCCAGAATGGTGGGAGCAATGGACGAGGAATTGACGGCTGAAAACCTTCCCCAGTGCGATGTAGTGTTGGTGGCGCTGTATCCCAAGGCAGCGGTGGAATATATTCTTGCGCATAAAAAGCAGTTTAAGGAAAATGCGCTGGTGATCGATTGCTGCGGTGTGAAGCGGTTTGTGTGCAATCAATTGTTTCCCGCATTTGAAGGGGAAAAGGCCATTTTTATGGGCGGGCATCCCATGGCGGGCCGGGAGAGATCGGGCTTTTCCTATGCCCAGGATGATCTCTTTGAAAATGCTTCCATGATTTTGACCCCTGCGCCCGATGCGGATGTGGAAACCGTGCGGCGGGCCAAGGAAATTTTCCTCTCCATCGGCTTTGGCAAGGTGCGCTTTTCTACCCCCCTGGAGCACGATGAAATGATCGCCTTCACCTCGCAGCTGGCCCATGTGGTATCCGGCGCGTATGTGAAAACGCCCCTGGCCCCCAAGCATAAGGGCTTTTCCGCCGGCAGCTTTAAGGATATGACCCGTGTGGCCCGGCTGAATGAGGAAATGTGGACGGAATTGTTTCTGGAAAATGATGATTTGCTTCTGGCTCAAACCGAGGCGCTGATTGACCGGCTCACCGAATACCGGGATGCGCTGAAAGAGCGAAATGCAGAAAAGCTCAAAGCCATCCTGCGGGAAGGCCGTGAAATCAAGGAAGCGCTGGAGGATTAAAGATGAAACGGGTGCGAATTGAGGCCTCCGGCAGCTATGATGTGCTGATTGGCCCGGGACTGCTAAAGCAGGCCGGGGAACTGAGCCGGCAGGCGGTGGCCCCCTGCAAGGCGGCCATTATCACCGATGATACGGTAAAGAGCCTGTATGGGGATTTGGTGAAGGAAAGCTTGGAAAAAGCCGGCTTTTCGGTGGAAATGTGGGCATTTCCCCACGGAGAACAACACAAAACCTTGGCTACTCTTTCTACGGCCCTGGAATGGCTGGGAGAAATTCGTCTTTCCCGCAGCGATCTGGTGGTGGCCCTGGGGGGCGGTGTGCCGGGGGATTTGGCCGGGTTTGCTGCGGCGGTTTATTGCCGGGGTACCCGCTTTATCCAGATTCCCACCACCCTGCTGGCGGCGGTGGATTCTTCGGTAGGGGGAAAGACGGCAGTGGATTTGAAGGCGGGCAAGAATATGGCCGGCGCTTTCCACCAGCCGGAATTGGTGATCTGTGATACCGATGTGCTTAAGGCCCTTCCCGAGGAGCGCATCTGGGATGGGGCCGGGGAAATGCTGAAATACGGCATTTTACAGGATCCGGAATTATTTGAAAGCATGAAAAATGGCACCTGGCAGCAGGCAATGGAAGAAACCGTGGCGAAATGCGTGTCCATCAAGCGGGATTACGTGATGGAGGATGAAAAGGATACCGGGGTGAGGCAATTTCTGAATCTGGGCCACACCTTTGGGCATGCGGTGGAAAAATGCTCCGGCTTTTCCATCAGCCATGGCCAGGGCGTGGGCATCGGCTTGCTGATGGCTGCCCGGGCGGCGGGAGTGGCCGTTTCTCAGGTGGAGGAAGCTTTAAAAGCCTGTGGCCTGCCTACCCAATCCCCCTATCCAGCCAGGCAGCTTTCAGAAGCGGCCCTTTCCGATAAAAAGCGCAAGGGCGGAAAAATCACCCTGGTACTGCCGGAAAAAATCGGCAAGTGCTGCTTAAAGACCATTCCTGTGGAGGAACTGCCCTTCTATTTTGCGCATGGAACAGGAGAAACATTGTGAACGTAACCATTCATCCGGGGCAATTGCAAGGCACCGTGGCAGCGCCGCCTTCCAAATCCCACGCCCACAGGCTTTTGATCGCCGCGGCGTTGGCGGAGGGGGAATGCCGGATTCATTGCCCCTTGGAAAATGCCGATATTGAGGCCACCGTCCGCTGTTTAAAGGCGCTGGGGGCAAAGATCCAAAGGGATGGAGAATATTTAAAGGTATCCGGCGCGCTTTCTCGAACGGGCGAAAAGGCGGTGCTGGATTGCGGGGAAAGCGGTTCTACCCTCCGATTTCTGATTCCCCTATGCGCTTGCCTGTCCCGGGAAACAATTCTTACCGGTGCGGGCCGGCTGCCCAGCCGCCCCAATGGACCGCTTCTGGACGCTATTCGCGAAAATGGCGCGATCTATGAGGGGCAGGGGTTGCCGCTATTCATGGGGGGCGGCATGAAAAATGGGCGCTATGCCCTGCCGGGCAACGTGAGCAGCCAGTATTTTACCGGCCTTTTGCTGGCCCTGCCGCTTTTGAAGGAAGATAGCATCCTTATCTATACTTCGCCTCTGGAATCCATGCCCTATGTGGATATTACGCTTTCTGTGCTGCATCAATTTGGCATTGAAGCGGAGCCTATGGAAAATGGCTGGCGTATTCCGGGCGGGCAAAAATATGTATCGCCCGGGGAAGCCAAGGTGGAAGGGGATTGGTCGGCAGCGGCATTCTGGCTTGGCGCCAATCATCTGGGAAGCCGGGTGAAAGTTGAGGGAATGAATGAAAAATCCCCTCAGGGCGATAAGGCTATCGGAGAATTGCTTCAAAAAATCGGCAGTGAAATGGACGTAACCGATACCCCTGATCTAATGCCCATCTTATCCGCCGTGGCGGCGGCAGTACCGGGGAAAACAAGGATCACCGGCGCAGCCCGGCTGCGCATCAAGGAATCGGATCGGTTGGCCGCCATGGCCAAAGTGATCCGTGCTCTGGGCGGAGAAGCCGTGGAAACGGAGGACGGCATCATCATCCTTGGCGGCGCGCTCAAGGGCGGCGTGGTAAATGGCATGAATGATCACCGGGTGGTGATGAGCGCCGCCATTGCGGCAACGGTATGCAAGGGTTCGGTTACCATCCTGGGGGCCCAGGCGGCGGATAAATCATACCCCGGATTTTTTAAGGAATTTGCGAAGCTGGGAGGAATCATCCATGCCGGGTAATGTGATCGGGGAGAAGCTGAAGGTAACGGTATTCGGCCAATCCCATGCGCCGGGGATCGGTGCGGTGGTAGAAGGATATCCGGCAGGACGCCGGATCGATTGGGATCAGGTGGCCGCTTTTATGGGCCGCCGTGCACCGGGGAAAAACGCCTGGAGCACCACCCGGAAGGAAGGGGATCAGCCCGAAGTGCTCTCCGGGCTCAATGATCAGGGGCTCACCTGCGGCTCTCCCATCTGCGCGGTGATTCGTAATGAAAATCAGCGCAGCAAGGATTATTCTTCCCTGAAAAACACTCCCCGGCCGGGGCACGCGGATTTTGCGGCGTATCTGAAATGGGGAGAGGATTGGGATGTGCGGGGGGGCGGCCCCTTTTCCGGCCGCATGACCGCGCCCATCTGCTTTGCCGGGGCTTTATGCCTGCAGTATCTCAAAGAAATAGGCATTGAAATTTCTGCCCATATCGCCAGGATCGGCAGCATTGCGGATGAAAGCCCCGATCTTTTGAACCCGCCAATGCCTCTGTATGAGGATACGGATTTTCCCGTGATCAGCGGGAAACAAGGGGAAGCCATGAAGGCAGAAATTGAAAGCGCCCGCCAGGCAGGGGATAGCATTGGCGGCGCGGTGCGCTGCGTGGTGACGGGGCTTCCGGGGGGATTGGGCGGCCCCTTGTTTGCAGGGCTGGAGGGCAAATTGGCCATGGGCCTGTTCGGCATTCCGGCAGTGAAGGGCGTGGAATTTGGCGCAGGCTTTAGGGCGGCATCCGCAAGGGGCAGCGAAAATAACGATGCCTTCTGCCTGGAAAACGGGAAAATTCGTACCGCCTCCAACTGCCATGGCGGTATCCTTGGCGGCATTTCCACCGGCATGCCTCTTTATTTCACCGTGGCTTTTAAGCCTACCCCCTCGATCGCAATGCCCCAGCAGACGGTGAACCTTGAAACATTGGAAGAAACAGAGCTTATTATCAATGGTCGGCATGATCCCTGCGTGGTGCCAAGGGCGGTGCCCGTGGTGGAGGCCGTGACGGCGATCATTCTCATGGATGAAATTTTGCAAGGAGCGTGAAGGAAACATGGCACTGGATTTGAAGGACATTCGCAAGCAATTGGACGCCATTGACGACCAGATGATTTCTCTTTTTTCTCAGCGCATGAATCTATCGGCCCAGGTGGCGGAATATAAAAAGCAGACGGGCATGCCCATCTTGGATACCGGCCGGGAGCGGGAGATCATCAACCGAGTATCCCTGGCGGCAGGAGAAGATTTTGAGCATTATGCCAAGCTCATGTATCAAACCCTCTTTAACGTGAGCCGCGATTATCAGGCCAAGAAACTGCGGCCTTCCTCTCCTTTGATGGAAACCTTGGAAAAGGCTGCGGCCAATGTGGAAAAGAAAATCCCCGGCCGGGCGCTGGTGGCCTGCCAGGGTACGGAGGGCGCTTATTCTCAGAAAATCTGCGATCAGATGTTTGAATTTGCGGATATTCTGTATATGAACACCTTTAACGACGTATTCAATGCCGTGGAAAAGGGCATGTGCCCCTATGGTATTCTGCCCATTGAAAACAGCACAGCCGGCTCTGTTACCCAGGTATACGATCTGATGGAAAAGCATCATTTCCACATCGTGCGGGCGGCCCGCCAGCGCATTGAGCATCGCTTGTTGGCCCTGCCCGGAACGGATATGAAGGGGATCCGGGAAGTGGTTTCCCATGAGCAGGCCTTGCGCCAGTGCAGCGCCTTCTTTGCTGCCAATCCCCAGATTAAGGCTACGGCCATGGAAAATACTGCTGTGGCGGCGGCCTATGTGGCTCATTCCGGCCGGAAGGATCTGGCCGCCATTGCTTCCCAGGAATGCGAAGCGCTCTATGGGCTGGAAACCCTCTCTGATACCGTCAGCGATACCCTCAATAATTCTACCCGGTTTATCTGCATTACCAAGGATTTGAAGGTGTATGAAGGGGCTAATAAGATTTCCCTGATGCTCAGCGCGGCCCATCGCCCCGGTTCTCTTTATCGCCTGCTTTCCCATATTTCCGTGATGGATGTGAACCTGACCAAGCTGGAAAGCCGGCCCATGCCCGGGAAGGATTTTGAATTCCGCTTCTTCTTTGATATTGAGGCTTCTATTCTGGATCCCGACGTGCGCTCGCTGATCTGCCAGCTCAAGCAGGATTCCGATCAGTTTGTGTTCCTGGGCAATTATGAGGAAATGAAATGATGGAGTATGGGCTCATTGGGGAACGGCTGGGCCACAGCTATTCTCCCCGCATTCACCGGGTATTTGGGGATTATGATTATCAGCTCTATCCCATGCCCCTGGAGCAATTGAAGGAAACGCTTCAAAAGCGCCAGTTCAAGGGGCTCAATATCACCATCCCCTATAAAAAAGATGTGCTGCCCTACTGCGATGAAATTTCGGAAGTGGTGGAAAAGGTGGGCAGCGCCAATACGCTCTTTTTCCGGAATGGCCGCCTGTGCGCCGATAACACGGATCTGGCCGGCTTTATTTCCATGCTGGATCGGGGGGGCATTTTCCTGACTGGGAAAAAAGTGGTGATTCTGGGCAGCGGGGGCACTTCCCTCACTGCGCAGGCAGCCTGCCGGGAATTGAATGCCCGGGAGTATATCGTGGTTTCCCGTTCCGGGCCTGTGGACTATGAAGCGATGTATGAAAGACATACGGATGCGGAAGTGATCATCAATTCCACGCCGGTGGGGATGTATCCGGGCAATTTAAAATCTCCAGTTGATCTGGATCGGTTTCCTAATCTCCAGGGCGTAGCCGATGTAATTTATAATCCCGCCCGCACGGCGTTGCTTCTGGATGCCAAGGAACGGGGCATCCCATCAATCGATGGGTTATGGATGCTGGTGGCCCAGGCGTGGCTGGCGGCCAGGCATTTTCTGAATCGGGAATTGCCGGAAGCATTGATCGGGCAAGCGTACCGGGAGGTGCGCAAGGATTGCCTGAATCTGGTGCTGGTGGGAATGCCGGGGTGCGGGAAAAGTACCCTGGGTCAAATGGCAGCAGAGATGCTGGGGCGACCCTTTATTGATCTGGATCAGGAAATTGAAAAGGAATACGGCCACCCCTCCCAAATCATCAGAGAAAAGGGAGAGGAAGCGTTCCGGAAGATCGAAAGCGAAATGGCGGCTCGCTTTGGCAAGGAAAGCGGCCTGGTGATTGCTACCGGGGGCGGCGCTGTTTTGAAAAAAGAAAATGTGCGCGCCCTGCGCCAAAATGGCGTGGTGGCCTGGGTGCAGCGGCCGCTGGAAAAATTGAGCACCAAGGGCCGCCCCCTTTCTCAGGGCGGCTTGGACACGCTGAATAAATTGGCAGAAATAAGAACGCCCCTCTATCGGGCCTGCGCTGATTTTTCAGTAGAAAACGCAGGGGATATCCAGGGGGCGAAGAGGCGTATACTGGAGGGATTTGATGAAGCTGCTGGTGATTAACGGGCCCAATCTGAATATGCTGGGCATCCGGGAAAAGCATCTTTATGGCGCGAAAACCTACGAAGATTTGAAAGCCTTCATCCAGGAAACGGCGGATAGGCTGCAGGTGGAAGTGGAGATTTTTCAGAGCAATCATGAAGGGGTACTGGTGGATAAAATTCAGGAAGCCTACGGAAAGATAGACGCCATCGTCATCAATCCCGCCGCCTATACCCATACCTCTGTGGCCATTCTGGATGCCCTCAAGGCAGTGAATATTCCCTGCGCCGAGGTGCATCTGACGGATGTGAGCAAGCGGGAGGATTTCCGGAAAATCAGCTATGCAGGCATGGCCTGCGAAGCCCATTTTATCGGCTTGGGCTTTGAAGGATATGCCAAGGCGATGGAATATTTTGCACAAAAATAATCCCTCAAACTAAACTGGGGGAAGTAGTGAATAAAAAAACAGATTGAAATAATCCCAACAGATTTTCTTTGGGAGAGCGCGAGAGGGCCTTTCTTTTTTCTAAAAGAAAGGCCCTCTCGCAATATCCATTATTTTTTGATCATCTCTTTAGCATGCTTCCGGGCGCTTTCGGCATCGCCGCCCAGCATCCGGGCAATTTCATTTACCCGGGCCTCCCCGGAAAGCAGGGTCAGCCGGGTGCGGGTGCGGTCGCCGTCAAAGTATTTTTCCACCAGGAAATGATGATCGGCCAGGGCGGCAATCTGCTGCAGATGGGTAACGCACAGCACCTGGCGTTCCTTCCCGATAGCAGCCATCTTTTCGCCTACCACCTGGGCGGCGCGGCCGGAAATGCCGGTATCGATCTCGTCAAAGATCATGGAAGGCACGCCCTCCCGCCTGGCGGCTACGGATTTAATGGCCAGCATCAGCCGGGAAAGCTCACCGCCGGAAGCGATTTTAGAGAGCGGCTGCATCTCTTCGCCCCGGTTGGGGGCAATAAGGAAGGCGGCAGTTTCATTGCCCAAGGCGCAAGGCTCGCAGGGGGGCAGCGTCACTTGGAAGCGGGTGCCACCCATGTTCAAATCCCGCAGCTGCACTTCCATTTCCTTTTCAAATTTTTCGGCCAATGCCCGGCGGGCCTGTGTCAACTGCCCGGCAGATGCCTGATAGCGCTGGGAAAGCTTTTTTTCTTTCTTCTGGGCTTCGTCCATCAGGTCATCAATGCTTTCAAAGGTAGCAAGCTCGGCTTCCATTTCCTTTAATTTTTCGATCATTTCCCCGGTGGTGGCCCCGCCGTATTTCCGGGAGAGGCGGCGGATAAGATCAAGCCTCGATTGGATTTGTTCCAGCCGATCCGGATCGCTGTCCAGCTGGGCCAGCATATCCCGCAGGGTGAGGCCGATATCTTCGGCTTCGTAATAAAGCCCATCCAGCCGCGCCCGGATAGAGGCGTAGCCCTCATCCAGCCGCTCAATGGGAGAAAGGGCATGCACCGCCTGGCGCAGGGCTTCGGCGGCAGGATTGGAGCCATCGTATACGGCATCAAAGGCCTCTCGAAGGCCTTCCTCAATCTTTTCCACATTGCGAAACCGATCCCGCTCCCGGGAAAGCTCTTCTTCTTCCCCCGGCACGAGCTTGGCCTGCTTTAGTTCCTTTTGCCGCAGGCGCAAAAGCTCCATTCTCTCCCCGGCCTGGGCGCTTTGCTTTTGCAGCTTGGCCAGGGCCTTTTTGCTTTCCAGCCAGGCAGCGCAATCTGCCTGCACCTGTTTTAGCAATTCCTGGTGCTTTTCATCGCCGGAAGCATCCAGATAGCCCAAATGGCGCTTTTCATCCATCAGGGACTGATGCTCGTGCTGGCCGTGGATAT
>SVGW01000122.1 GCA_015056125.1 Clostridiales bacterium
CTACGACCATCTGCTTGAACTCCCCAGTATATCGTTTATTCGGTACTCCCTTTGGCATAGAAAAACACCCCATTTCTTAGTACAAGTATTTTACCATACTTGTCTAACAAATGGGGTGCAGTTCACTCGCTTTCTCTCCCGGCGTTTTCTCGTTTTTTCCCGGATGCTTGCATCCGGCTGGCGGCGGATGCCGCCGTGCCCGTAGACGATATCGTTTCCCCAAGTATTACCGGCACGCTGTTTGAAAAAGACGAATCGTGTGTCCGGAGGAGGGGTCCAGGGACGACCGTCCCTGGTGGGGCGGAGGGGCGAAGCCCCCACGTTTCCTCTGCCTGCTCAGATCGACTCCGGCGCATCGCCGCAATCGGGCACGTTAATCGGTTCGCCATCCCGGAGCATGGATTCATGGGCCAGAAGGCCGGGCATGGTGAACCGGGCAGCCTGCCAGGCATTTACCGTGGGCATTTTGCCAAAGTATACCGCTGTGCAGAAATCATCAATCAAAAGCTGATGGGATGCCATATGGCCGTTTCTGGCAGTCTGGTAGCTTTCCGGCAGGGTGCTTCTTCTCTCATCCTGGACGGGCGAAAAATCGGTTCCCTGCCAGGTATGGTTGGCCACCTTATGCTTGAAATCCGGCTCACTCCGATGCATTTCCATTTCATAGGGGTTCACCTGGGCGCTCACGTCCTCAAGGTCCACCCCTTCTTTTGTGAGCTTCGTAAGCAGATGCTGGGCGTTATTGAACTGATACCCCGCCTTTTCCCCATAGAAGCTGGAAATATAGGAGCTGGGGGCTTTGTAGCCGATTCGGCGGCATTCATTGATGCGTGCGGTGCCGCCATTTGCCAATTTCATCAGGGAATAGCCGTTGGAATACACATTATCCCACAGATTGATCCCCTTTTCATAAATGCCGTTGCCAGGCTGCTCTTCGTATCCAAAGGCCACTACCCGGGTGGCATAGCTGCCCACGGCGTTTAATACCATGGCGGTGGAGTGGGTGGGATAGAAGAAGGGCGGCACGCCGGCAAATTCCTTTTCATCCCTAAAATGCTGGGGGAAGTGGCTGATATCGTGGTGATACTGTGCCTCAGCGTACACGAATTTACCAAAGGTTCCCTTTTCAAATTCCTTTTTGCAATACATGGAGCAGGGATAATAAATGCAGGTTTCCCCCATCATGTAAACCAATCCCGTCTTCTTTACCAGTTCCACGATCTCCAGGCATTCATCCACCGATACACCCATGGGCACGGCAGAGTAGACGTGCTTGCCCGCTTTCAAGGCTTCCTTTACTAAGGGGCCATGAAGATGGCGCTGGGTAAAGATGGCCACGGTGTTGATATCCTTGCGGCGGATGGCTTCCTCAAAGGTGGGAATGATTTCCACGTTGAACAATTTTGAATATTCCCTGGCCCGCTCCGGAATAATATCGCACACATACACCTTTTCCACAAAAGGATGCGCCTGCATCAGCGGCACAAAGCCCTTGGCAAATGCGCCGCAGCCAATAAAGCATACCCGAATTTTCTCCATGTTTCCTCATCCCTTCTTTTTGCTTTCATGTTGCCTTTGCCATTTTGGTATATTTATAGTATAATCCCATTCAGTGCAAAGAGAAAGTATGCTGTGTTGTTTCTTTTTGTGCTGATGTTGTTTTTTAAATGGAGGCCTGCTCCTATGTATCAGCTTTCTCTCATTCCATTGAATGACTCCCTTTTTTCCGGCATTCATTTAACCAACTGCGGCCATCAGCGCTGCACAGGGCCTTACGAAACCAGGCCCGGTATCCGCTCCCATTTTTCGCTTCATCTTGTAGCAGGAGGGCAGGGATATTTTCGCTCTCAGGGGAAAGAATGGCGGCTGCGTCCCGGGGATGGCTTTCTCATCTGGCCGGGGGAAGTGATTTCCTATCAAGCATCGGAGGAATGCCCCTGGGAATACTACTTCATCACCTTCCTGGGCCCGGACGCTTCTTCCCTGGCGATGAATGCAGGCTTATCCCCGGAAAATCCAATCTTTTATCACGCAGCTATTCTGGAAAACATGAAGCGCCTGTTTCAATTAGGAAATGAAAAGCAATCGCTTTTGCCCATGCACGCCCTACTGCTTGAATGCTTTTCCGCCCTTTCTTCGCCGCTTCCTTCTGCCGCAGGGGGCGAATATCTGAAAAATGCCCTGAATTATCTGCAGCAAAACTACGCCTATCCTCTGGAGGTTGGCGAAATTGCCCGGCAGGTGGGGGTGGACAGAACCTATCTCTTCCGCCTGTTTAAGCAAGCCACCGGCCAATCCCCCCAAATGTATCTTCGGTTCTACAGGCTGCAAAAAGCCCGGGAGCTGCTCTTTACCACCCGCCTCACCCTGGATGAAATCGCCGCTTCCACCGGCCTTGGCAGCGCAGCGCACCTATCCAAGGCCTTCCGCAGCCAATACGGCTGCACACCAGGAGCGCTCAGAAAGAAAAAATAAAAAACGCATTCCTTCGGATGCGTTTTCCAGTTTGTCGAAAAAGTATTTTCGACAAACTGCGAATGGAAGTCAGCTAAAGCAGTCTTCCATTCGATCCATCACATTTACTGCAAAAATGGCTTTCCAGCCCTGTGAAAAGGGATGGAAAG
>SVGW01000052.1 GCA_015056125.1 Clostridiales bacterium
GGTTGCGTATGCTATTCATAGCTCCAACCCACGCTATCTGATCGTGCTGCTTCATGTGCTCTGTCACGCCCTCAGCGGCTTTCATTTGCTCAATGATAAGTTCAAGACGACTCTGCGCCTGCTCATTCAAATCAGCCAGATATGTCCATAGCTGACCGCTGAGAACAAGGTCGTTAAAGCGAATCGGACGATGTTCTTTCAAATACTCTCGGTGCATCCGCCCCCATCGACCAATAGTTCTGTTTTCCTCTGGTAAGCGAATATCGGGAATATAGTAATCACCGCAACGGATATAGTTCAGTTCCTGCATCATATGTACCTCCACAAAAGTGTTTTTACGGGTAAAAAAAGAAGCGATACTCGGTTATCAAACCAAGTATCGCTAACTTTTGTTTAGCTAACCCCGTCTGACAGATGCCGTAAAATAGTTAAATTTTTAGTTTAACTGTTTTACGAGCATCCGCCATTGCATGGCTGATTTTCGTGGGTTGCTTTATCGATAGTAGCGGCTGGTGGGCTTAAAGGCCTTCACCTTGTGCTGGCGCTTTAGTTTCCGCCGCAGGAAGCCCAGAATTTTGATCAGGATTACGATGCCAAGAGCAGGCAGGATCAGATGCAAAAGGATCAATTCAAAGGTGATCCGGGGGAAGGGATTGGGATCTGCCAGGGCAGCGGCAATAATCTGCTCCACCGAGGGCGCCAGCTGCTCCCGGGCGGCAATGCTGCGGGAGGCAGTGAGCTCATACATCACGGGATTGCCCGATTCCGGATAGTAGGTGAGGGTGCCCATCACTTCGCCTTCGGTGATGGGGGCTTTAAATTCCCGGGTAAATTCGGTTACGGTGATGCTGGAAAAATTCTGAACCCAGTATTCCACCTGATCCTGGGTGGTCACAATCAAATCGGTGGCCGCGGGATCCGTTTTGCGGATATTCAGGGTGAGGCGGCCTACCTCAGGATCTTCCAGATCAAAGCTGCGGATATCCAATACCCGGGGATTGAGCAGATAAATTTCCTGAATGGTGGTACTGATATACTGAGAAAAGCCGTATTCCATCAATTTGATGGTGTCCAGATAACGATCCTTATCCTTGGTGGCGTTGAACACCACGGAAATCAGATTGATGCCGTCCCGGGCGGCGGAGCCCACGAAGCAGTTGCCTGCCGCCTCGGTGGTACCGGTTTTGATACCGGTACCCCATTCGTAATACAGTTCTTCTTTTCCTTCCACCTTATTGACGAAATAGTTGCGGTTTTGAATGGTGCGGGAGCGATAGATATTATCCTTGGGCATCACGTGGGAGGAGGCAACGGCAATTTCCCGGAAGATTTCATTCTGCATGGCCGTCTGGGCGATCAGGGCCATGTCACGGGCGGTGGTGTAGTGGCCGTCCTGGGTGAGGCCGTGGGGATTGGCAAAATGCGAATTGGTGCAGCCGATGGAGGCGGCTACCTGGTTCATGTAGGCTACAAAGGTAGGTTTGTCACCGGCCATGCCTTCGGCGATGGCATTGGCGGCGTCGTTGCCGGAGGTGAGCACCGCGGCATAGAGCAAATCAATCAGCGCCACTTCTTCTCCTGCCGCCAGCTTGGCGGAGGATTCATCCTCTGCCAGGTTTACGGCATCCTGGCTCACGGTGATTTTCCGGTTTAGGCCCAACTTGCTCACATCGGCATTGGGGTCGGCTGCCTTGGCAGCGGCCACCTCCTGTTCCGCCAGGGAAAGAGCCACCAGAATGGTGAGGATTTTGGTGGTGGATGCGGGCGCCATGGTTTGATCCGGATTCTTGGAAAAAATTACGTTGCCCGTGTCCGCTTCAATCAGGATTGCGGACGTGGCGGTAAGGTGGCCTTCATCCAGCTTTTCGGGATAGAGGGGATCGTATTCATCCGCCAGAGCAGAAAAAGAAAAGAGGGGCAGCAAAAGCAACGCTGCCATCAGCAGCGTCAGCGCCCGAACTCCGGCCTTTCGCTTCATGTACCCTCCTGAAATCGTAAAGAATTTGAAACACATTTTTGATTATATCATAATATTTCTTTTTTGTACAGGGCTGGCCCGGATTCGTATAGATTTCCGCCCTGAGCATCCATCAGCACCAGCACGGGAAATTGGCGGATGGTGAAGCGGTGAATGGCTTCAGGCCCCAAATCAGGATAGGCTACCACTTCGCTTTTTTCAATGCACCGGGCGATGAGAGCGGCAGCGCCCCCTACGGCGCCGAAATAAACGGCGCCGTATTCCTGCATGGCTGCCTGCACCTTTTCATTGCGCCGCCCTTTGCCGATCATGCCTTTCAGCCCCAGCTTTAAAAGCTGCGGGGTGTAGGCGTCCATACGATAGCTGGTGGTGGGGCCGGCGGAACCCACCGCATGCCCGGGAGAGGCCGGGGCAGGACCCACATAATATAGGGTCTGGCCCTTTAAATCAATGGGCAGGGGCTCGTTTTTTTCCAATAGGGCAATCAGCCGCTTGTGGGCGGCGTCCCGCCCGGTGTAAATTTCGCCGGTCAGGGTCACTTCATCCCCGGCCCGGAGCATATTCACCATTTCATCGGTCAGGGGCAGTGTAAGATCATAGCGGGCCATATCATTCTCCTTTTCCATTCTGGAGGAAAAAAGTAAACAGAAGTAAATGAAAGAAATAATTTCATTCGCTTTTCGGAGGGGGCCCGGTGGAACCGATTTTGGCTCAAAAGCGGTTTTCCCGGTAATTCTCTCACAATATCCCCTCGGCGTGGCGGGCAGCGTGGCAGCAGATGTTGATGGCCACGGGCATGCCCGCAATGTGGGTGGGATGGCTGGCAATGTTTACGGCAAGAGCGGTGGTTTCTCCGCCGATGCCGGCCGGGCCGATGCCCAGGCGGTTCACTGCGCACAGCGCTTTTTCTTCCAAAGCAGCGTAGCGAGGATCGGGATGGTGGGAACCGATGGCCCGGGCGGTCATGCGTTTGGCCAATAGAGCAGCCTGCTCCAGGGTGCCGCCAATGCCCACGCCAATCACCATGGGCGGGCAGGGATTGGGCCCAGCCTTCCGGGCGGTTTCCACAATAAAATCCAATACGCCCTGCTCCCCGTCTGCCGGCACAAGCATTTTTACGGCGCTCATGTTTTCGCTGCCAAATCCCTTGGCGGTCATCAGAATATGCACCTGATCTCCGGGCACCAGGCGGATGTGAAGAATGGAGGGAGTGTTGTCCCCGGTATTTTTTCGGTCAAAGAGGGGATCGGCCACCACGGATTTGCGCAAATAGCCCTCCGCATAGGCTTTTCGTACCCCTTCCTGCACGGCCTCTTCAAAATCGCCGCCGATAAAGTGCACCTCCTGGCCGACATCAATGAAAAATACCGCCATGCCCGTATCCTGGCAGATGGCCACCCTCTCTTCCCGGGCGATTTTGTAATTTTCGCATAGCTGGCACAGCACCGAGCGCCCTGCGGGGGAGGGCTCCGTTTCCATGGCTTGCTGCACGGCCTTTTCTACGTCGGCGCCGATATCATAATTGGCCTTCAGGCACAGTTCCTTGATTTTTTCAGTCACTTGCAAAGCGGAAATTTCGCGCATGGTATGTTCCTTTCTCAAGGCAGGATCACAGGAGAGCACTGATAGGCATTTTCCCTTGGCAATCCTGCCATCATATGCCATAGTTCATCGGCCTTTAAATCCATCGCCATCAAGGGCTCCCGGGCGGGACGGGTCACCAGGGGGAAGCCGCTATCCTGCAATTGCCGAAGCAGGGGCTGGGCTTCTTTTTTGAAGCCCAGAATCCGGGCATAGCCTGGCAGCGCCGGAAGCATCTCCTTGGTGATCTGCATGACCCCGTGGCAAAGGGCCCGGCTGATGCGGCCCTGGGTGTAGCGCCGGGTTTTGATCAGGCGGATCAATTCCTGACGGGTGACAGCCTTTTGCGCCGCTTTCAGAATGCGCATTTCCAGCCCCTCGCTTACGCCGGGCAGCCTGGCCAGGGATTCGGGAGAAGCGTTCATCAGCATATATTCCAAAAGAACGTCCATCGCCTGAGGGGGGCAGGTGTGCCCTTCTGCCAATGCGCGATGGGCAACCTGGCAGGCGCCTGCCGGCAAACCTTTTTCCAGGGCGGCCCAATCCCCCCGCAGGGCTGCGCCCCGCATGGCGGTGGCGGAGGGATAGCTTTCCGCTTCCGCTGCGTGATAATGGGTGGTGCGCAGGATGGGGATGGGCTGGATATTGCTTTTCAGCCGCACCAAGGCCCTTAAATAAGACAACGCCAGAGCGGTGTTGGGCGCGTTCAAAATTTTGTGTTCCAGTGAAAGGCGGTCGGAAAGGGCGCGTCCCATAGCCTCGGCGTGGGATAGGCCCTGGTTGAGCCCCTGGCGAAGATCAGCTTCCAAGGCTTCATCCGGTTTTTCCAAAAGCCGGGCCGCTTTTTGCAAAGTGGCCAGATCATCATATTCCGTGCCAAAGGAAAGATGGGTGACGCAGCCAAGACCGGTAAGAATGCCAATGCCCCCCAGTGCAAAATTTTCTGCCTCTCTTACGGAAAAAGCATAGGGCAATTGCAGCACCAGATCGGCTCCGGAGGAGAGGGCCATTTCTGCCCGATCGTGGGCGGAAAACAGGGCGGGCATCCCCCGCTGGGTGAAGCTGCCGCTCATGACGCAGATCATATAATCCGCCTGGGATTTTTCCCGGGCCAATCGCAATTGGCGCTCGTGCCCCTTGTGGAAGGGATCGTATTCCGAAATGATCCCGCATACCCGCATGCCGCATCCCCCTTTCCAGGAATATTTTCTCTATTATACTGCATAGGAAAAGCTTCCTGCAAGTAAAAAAGCAGCCGTATAAGCTGCTTGAACGGGGAAATCTTTTTATCATTTTTCGGTTTTCTTCACCAGGCCGCGTTCGCCCTTAAAGATGTGATCGGCGGGTACCGTGCCCCGCACACTGGATAAGGGATATACATTGGAGCGGGGGCCGATGACGGTGCCGGGGTTTAATACGCTGTTGCAGCCTACCTCTACCAGGTCGCCCACCATAGCGCCCATCTTTTTCAGCCCTGTTTCCATCTTTTCCTGGCCGTTCCGCACGGATACCAGCGTTTTATCGCTTTTCACATTGGAAGTGACGGATCCGGCGCCTAAATGCGCCTTGTAGCCCAGAATGGAATCGCCCACGTAATTGAAGTGAGGCACCTGCACCCCGTCAAAGAGAATGGCGTTTTTGATCTCCGTGGAATTGCCCACCACTGCGCCGTTGCCGATCAGGGCGCTGCCCCGGATAAAGGCGCATTGGCGCACTTCGGTTTCATGGCCGATGATGCAGGGCGCGCCGATATAGGCGGAGGGAAATACGGTAGCGTCCTTGGCGATCCATACGCCCTCCTTAGGATGGTCATATTCATCCTCGGGCAGGGTTGCTCCCAGAGCCAGGATGAATGCCTTGATATCCTTGAGCGCCTCCCAGGGGTATTCCGTCTTTTCTAAAAGGGGCGCGGCCAGGGTATGAGAAAAATCAAAGAGTTCCTTGGTTTTGAGCATGTTTCAGCCCTCCTGGATCAGATGTTCTTTTTGCATGGCGGCAATGATATGATCCACCCACTGATTACACAACTGCTCGCTTTCCGCTTCTGCCATCACCCGCACCACAGGCTCCGTGCCGCTCTTTCGCAGCAGCACCCGGCCGTTGCCCTGAAGGGCGGCTTCCGCTTCTTTCAGGGCCGATTGCACGGCAGGATGATTGATGGCGGCGTCTTTATCCGCTACCCGCATATTTTTCAGCACCTGAGGATAGATCACCATGGGCTCTGCCAGCTTGGACAGGGGCATCTTCTGGGCCAGCATGGCCTGCATCAGCTTGATGGCGGTGAGCACACCGTCGCCGGTGGTGGCATATTTGCTGAAAATGATATGGCCGCTCTGCTCGCCGCCCAGCATATGGCCGCCGGCGCGCATGGATTCATATACAAAGCGATCGCCCACCTGGGTTTTAAGCCAGTCGATGCCTTCCTTTTCCAGGGCCTTGCCAAGGCCCATATTGCTCATCACAGTGGATACCACGGTGTTGGTGGTGAGCTTATCCCGCTTTTTCATATAGGTGCCGTAAATGTAGAGGATCTTATCGCCGTCTACCAAATCGCCGTTTTCATCCACGGCCAGGCAGCGATCTGCGTCCCCGTCAAAGGCAAAGCCCACGTCCAGCCCTTTTTCCTTTACAAAGGCCTGCAGGTGCTCAATGTGGGTGGAACCGCAGTTTTCATTGATGTTAATGCCGCTGGGCTGGTTGTTGATCACGTAGGTATCCGCTCCCAGAGCGTCAAATACCGATTTGGCAATCATCCAGGTGCTGCCGTTAGCGCAGTCCAAGCCCACCTTCACCCCCTTGTAGGAATGAGTGGCAAGAGAAATCAGATAGCCGATATAGCGGTTGCGGCCGGCGGCATAGTCGATGGTGCGGCCGATATTGGCTTTGGTGGCATAGGGGGCTTCGGGAAGCAAGCCGTCCAGGTATTGTTCCACCAGATCGGTCACTTCATCCGCCATTTTTTCGCCGTTGCCGTTGAGGAGCTTGATGCCGTTGTCATAGTAGGGGTTATGGCTGGCAGAGATCATGATGCCGCAGTCAAAATCTTCGCTGCGGATCACGTAGGCTACAGAAGGGGTGGTGGTTACATGGAGCAGATACACATCCGCCCCGGAAGCGGTGAGCCCGGCCGCCAATGCATATTCAAACATGTAGCTGGACAAACGGGTATCCTTGCCGATGACTACCTTCGCTTTATGGCCCCTTCCGTAATAATAGCCGATGTAGCGGCCCACTTTAAAGGCATGCTCTACTGTCAAATTCACGTTGGCTTCTCCGCGGAAGCCATCCGTGCCGAAATACTTTCCCATACTGGTTTTCCTCCTTAATGATAACGGCAAAAAACTGCCGCAAAAAAGCCCTATAAGGCGTGGCTCATTATAGTATGCCAATTTTGGAAAGTCAATACATTTCAAGAAATTGGTTTTATTTGTAAATTTTAAATGTGATTCTGACAAAAGTGATCAAAATTTGGATGTAAATTGCGCAGAAAAGAAATGCTTGTGCTCATTTTGTTTTTGCCCTATCAGCGGGAAAAGGCTTGACAGAAGGGCGAAAAAGGCGTTATAATATCCTATCCTCGGAATGACGGAGGACATGTTTCCGCTCCCTGGCCTTCAGAGAGTGCGCGGCCGGTGAAAGCGCACAGGTTTCAAGGCGGAGGTACCACCCCCTGACCGAAGGCGATTCGCGCCCGTTACAGCGCGGCTCAAAGGGGCTGTTTGGGTTGCGGTATAAAAGCCGAGGCCTGATGACAGCAACAAGGGTGGAACCGCGGGCGATAAGAAATTCACGCTCGTCCCTTCATCAATATGAATGGGACGGGCGTTTTTTATGTCCATCCCGAAAAAGAATGCAGGGAGGAAAATATGATGTTGATCACGCTGAAAAATGGACAGAAGGAATTTGAAAATGGCCTGTCTCCCCTGGATATCGCGGGCCAGCTGAGCCAGGAACTGAAAAAGAACGCCCTCTGTGCCCGGGTGAACGGGGAAATCGTGGAATTGTGGAAGCCCCTTCATCAGGATTGCACCCTGGAAATCCTCACTTTTGAAGATGACGACGCCAAGCGCGTGCTGCGCCATACCGCTTCCCATGTGCTGGCCCAGGCCGTAAAAAAGCTGCGCCCCGATGCCAAGCTGGCCATCGGCCCCGCCATCGATAACGGCTTCTATTATGATTTTGACGTGGATGAGCCCTTTACGCCTGAGTTCCTTAAAGAAGTGGAAAAGGAAATGGGCCGCATCGTGAAAAAGAATGATCGGCTGGAGCGCTTTGAATTGCCCAGGGCGGAAGCCATTGCCCTGATGGAAGAAAAGAACGAACCCTATAAGGTGGAGCTGATCAACGATCTGCCTGAGGATTCCGTGATTTCCTTCTATAAGCAGGGGGATTTTGTGGATCTGTGCGCCGGTCCTCATCTGCCCTCCACCGGCAAGGTGAAGGCCTTTAAGCTCACCTCCATCGCCGGCGCTTACTGGCGCGGCAGCGAAAAGAATAAGATGCTCCAGCGCGTGTATGGCACCGCTTTCTATGATAAGGCCGAAATGGAAGCCTACCTCAAAGCTCAGGAAGAGGCCTTGAAGCGCGATCATAATAAGCTGGGCCGTGAACTGGAATACTTTACCACCGTGGAAGCCATCGGCCAGGGCCTGCCCATTCTGCTGCCCAAGGGCAGCCGGGTAATTCAGCTTCTGCAGCGCTGGGTGGAAGATACTGAGCAGAAGCATGGTTATCTTCTCACCAAAACCCCTCTCATGGCCAAGCGGGAACTGTATAAGATTTCCGGCCACTGGGATCATTATCTGGATGGTATGTTCATCCTGGGCGATCCCTATGATGAAGAAAAGGAATGCTTCGCCCTGCGTCCCATGACCTGCCCCTTCCAGTATCAGGTGTATCTCAATCGGCAGCGCTCCTACCGCGATCTGCCCATGCGCCTGGGTGAAACCTCCACCCTCTTCCGCAATGAAGATTCCGGCGAAATGCACGGATTGATCCGCGTGCGCCAGTTCACTATTTCCGAAGGGCATCTGGTGCTGCGCCCCGATCAATTGGAAGAAGAATTTAAGGGCTGCCTGGAATTGGCCAAATACATGCTGGGCACGGTGGGCATGCTGGAAAACTGCACCTTCCGCTTCTCCCAGTGGGATCCCGAAAACCCCAAGGGCAAGTATGAAGGCACCAAGGAGCAGTGGGACGAGGCCCAGGCCGTGATGGGCAAGATTCTGGATCATCTGGGTGTGGAATACACCATCGGTATCGATGAAGCCGCTTTCTACGGCCCCAAGCTGGATATTCAGTATAAGAATGTGTTTGGCAAGGAAGATACCATCGTTACCATCCAGATCGATATGCTGTTGGCTGAAAAATTCGGCATGGAATATGTGGACGCCGACGGCCAGAAGAAGCGCCCCTATATCATTCATCGCACCTCTCTTGGCTGCTATGAGCGTACCCTGGCTTACCTGATTGAGCGCTATGCCGGCGCCTTCCCCCTGTGGCTGGCTCCGGAGCAGGTGCGTGTGCTCACCATCACCGAGCGTGCCGACGAAGCCGCCAAGGCTGTGCAGGCCAAACTGCAGGCCGAAGGAATGCGCGCCGAAGTGGACCTGCGCAACGAAAAGATCGGCTTCAAGGTGCGCGAGGCCGTAATGGAAAAGGTGCCCTATATGCTGGTGCTGGGCGATAAGGAAGTAGAAGAAGGCACCGTGAACGTGCGTACCCGCAAGGGCGAAGTAATCGGCACCATGAAACTGGAAGAGGCCATCGATCTGTTCCAGAAGGAAATCGATTCCAAGGAAATTAAGTAAACTATTTTATGCGGGAGGGCGCTTTTGAAGCTGCCCTCCCGTCCTCTTAAGGACAGGAGACGGAAAAATGAACGCAAAAACCCTCGCTTTGATCATTTTAGGCGTGGTATTCTTGTATCAGCTGCTGCTGGAATATATCCGCTTGCGCTCTACGGAACGCCCCACCCCTGAAAACGTAAAAGATGTATATGATGAAAAAACATATCACACATGGAAGCAGTACAGCTATGAAAAAAGCCGTCTGAGTATATTTGGCACGGTGGTCTCCTTTTTGATTTCCTTCCTGCTGTTGTTTACTGATGCCTATGCTGCTGTGGCCGCCTGGGCAGGGGAAAGCGTGTATGGCGGGGCGATACTTGTGCTGCTGTTTGCTTCTTTTGTAGAAACCGTATTGACTATGCCCCTGGACTATTATGATACCATGCGCATTGAGGAAAAGTACGGCTTCAACCGCTCCACGAAAAAAACCTTCTTTGTGGATCAGGTGAAGGAATTTATTGTTTCCATGTTATTGACAGGCGGCCTCATGTGCCTGTTTATCCTTTTGCATCAGACCATGGGGGATATGGTGCTTGTGCTCTTTGCGGTATTGGCCTTTGTGATCGTGCTTTTGATTGCCTTCCTCTATCCCGTTCTTTCCAAATTCTTTAATAAGTTTACGCCTTTGGAAGATGAAGAACTGAAGGAAAAGCTCACTTCCCTGCTTACGAAGAACGGCTATCAGGTGCGATCCATCAAGGTGATGGATGCTTCCCGGCGCTCCACCAAGTCCAATGCTTATTTTTCCGGCTTTGGTAAAATGAAGACCATCGTGCTCTATGATACCCTGCTCGCATCTGCCACCGCCGATGAAATTTGCGCCATTTTTGCCCATGAAATGGGCCATGGCTTGCATAAGGATACCTTGAAAAACCAGATCTTGAGCTTTGTAAATATCGCCTTGCTGGCGCTTGCCCTGTGGCTTCTTTCCCGGACGGATGTTCTCTATTCTGCTTTTGGCTTTGAGAGGGTCAATTACGGCTTGGCATTCATCCTCATGAGCGAAGTGGTGATGGCGTTGGTTTCGCCGCTTCTTGAGCTTTTAATCAACTGGCACTCCCGGAAAGCAGAATATAGGGCGGACGCCCAGGCGGTGAAGGAAGGATATGGGCCTGCGCTCATCAGCGGGCTCAAGAAGCTTTCCAAAGAAAATTTCTCCAATCTTTCTCCTTCGCCCATTCTGGTAAAGCTCACTTATAGCCATCCTCCTCTGAGCCAACGCATTGCGGCTATTGAAAAGAAAATGGAGAAATAAACCAATATGAAAAAAGCATTATGTCTGCTGCTGATTTTTATAGCTTTTCCCTTTTTTGGCGGCATGGCGGCGGAGGAAACCACCGTGGTGGCCTCCTTTTATCCCGTCTATATCCTGGCAAAAAATGTGCTGAATGATGTTGAGGGGGTGAATCTCACCTCCATGACCGCCCCTTCTACCGGCTGTCTCCACGATTATCAACTGGTCACCGGCGATATGCGGGCTCTGTCTCAGGCTTCCGCCCTGCTGGTGAACGGCGCGGGGATGGAAAGCTTCCTTCCGGATATCCAGGCCCAGTTTCCGGATTTGCCCATTGTGGATTGCTCTCAAGGGGTGGAGCTGATCTGCCATGAGGCGCATGATCACGCCCATGAGCACGAGCACGATCATGGGGAATATAACGCCCACATCTGGCTGAATCCGAAAAATGCCATGCGGATGGTGGAAAATATGGCGAGGGAGCTTTCCCTGCTTTTGCCAGATGCAGCAGAAAAAATCGATCAAAATGCCAGGGATTATATTGCCCGGCTGGAAGAAGTGGATCGAGAATTGACCGCTGCCATTGAAGCGCTTCCCCATAAGGATATCGTCACCTTCCACGAGGCCTTTCCCTATTTTGCAAAAGCCTATGGCCTGCATGTGGCGGCCGTGATCGCACTGGAGCCGGATGAGCCCATTTCCCCCAAAATGCTGGCAGAAGTGATTGCTGCGGTGAAGGCGGCGGGGAATCCTCCTCTGTTTTTAGAGTCCCAGTATGAAAGCGCGGCCCTGAAGGCCGTGAGCCAGGAAACGGGCGCTCCCGTGTATGAACTGGATCCTCTGGTCACAGGGGATGGCGCGCTTACTGCTTATGAGGACGCCATGCGGAAAAATCTGCAGGTGCTCAAGGAAGCGCTGAAATAAGGGAAAGGCGGTATTTTGAATGGGCGCGGTGAGTGATTTATTAAAGAATATCCCCATTCCCCGGATGGCGAAGGTGCGCCAGCATTTTGAACGGGAGAGGCTGAGCGATATTCCTGCTGCTGTGCGAAGGGAAATGGACCGGGAGGAGGTGCGGGCAGTCGTTCGTCCCGGCATGCGCATTGCTATTACCGCAGGGAGCCGGGGCGTTGCCAACCTGGCGGTTGTAATCCGGGAAGTGGCTGCATTTCTCAAAGAGCAGGGCGCATGCCCCTTTGTGATTCCCGCCATGGGTAGCCACGGAGGCGCTACAGCGGAAGGGCAGAAGGCCGTGATTGCCGAATATGGGGTTACGGAGGAAAATGTGGGCTGCCCGGTGCTGGCCACTATGGAGGTAAAGCAGATTGGTTCTCTGGAGGATGGCCGGCCCATTCTCATTAACCGCCTGGCCGCTGAAGCTGACGGCATCATTTCCCTCAACCGCATTAAAGCCCATACTGCGTTTCGGGGCCGCTTTGAAAGCGGCGTGATGAAAATGCTGGCCATTGGCCTGGGGTGTCAGGCCGGGGCAGAAGTGTGCCACCGCCAGGGGATTGAGCATCTTGGCCCCAATGTGGAAAAATTCTCTTTGGGCATTCTTCGGCACGCCAAGGTGATATTGGGCGTGGGGCTCATTGAAAATGCCTATGATGAAACGGCTAAGATCCGGGTAATGACCCGGGAACAATTGCCTTTTGAGGAGCCGCTTTTGCTGGCAGAAGCCAAAGAAAAAATGGCTCGGCTGCTCTTTGATCAGGTGGATGTGCTGATTGTGGATTATATCGGGAAAAATATCAGCGGCGAGGGCATGGACCCCAATATTGCCGGCCGCTGGATCGTGCCCAATATTCAGGCGGGCATCCGCGCTTCCCGGATCGGCATTCTGGATCTCACCGATGAAACCCTGGGCAATTTTGTGGGCCTTGGCATGGCGGATACCTGCTCCAGGCGGGTGATTGATAAAATCAGCACAGAAAATACCTATCCCAATTCCCTTACCAGCACCGTCACCATGCTTTGCAAGCTGCCCATGTTTTTTGAGGGCCATAAGCAAACGATCCAGGCTACCATCAAAATGGTGCCGGGTGTGGATCCCAAGGACGTCACCATGATCCGCATTGGCAGCACTCTGGCCATGGATACGATTTGGATTTCCGAAAATCTGCTGGAAAAAGCTAAGCAAATTCCTGGCCTTGAAGTACTGGGCGATGCGGAAGAAATGATTTTTGATGAAAATGGCGATCTCTTTCCGTAAATGACATGAGGAATGATATGAATGCAAATATTCTGTGCAGGGGCGATGAAAACAGCCCCTGCATCTATTTGATGGGCGGAGAACCCATCAAGCTTCCTGCCTGGCGCGATCTTTGGGTGATCCAGGTGCAGGGCGCGGATTGGAATCGGGATTTCAGCCCCTGGCCTGCGCCCAAAGTGTTTTCAAAGGGCGAGGATTTTTCAGGCGGCGGGGATGATTATTTGGCAACCCTTGGGAGGATAATACCTCAGTGGGAAGGGGAATGGGGGATAAAGCCCCTTTGGCGGGGCATCGCTGGCTATTCCTTGGCGGGGCTCTTTTCCCTGTATGCGATGACGAAAACGGGGCTTTTTTCCCGGTGCGGCTGCTTTTCCGGCTCCCTCTGGTTTCCCGGGTGGACAGAGTATCTGAGAAAATCTGATTTCATCGGCCCGCCGGAATGCCTCTGTTTCTCTTTGGGCGATCAGGAAAGCAATACCCGCAATCCCATGCTTTCTTCCATTGCAGAAAAAACGGAAGAAACGCTGGCCTATCTGAAATCGAAAAATATTCCCTGCATTTTTTCTTGGCATCCTGGCGGGCATTTTCAGCATGTGGATCAGCGCATCCTTTCCGGCTTGGAGGCCATGCTGCATTTTCAGAAAAAGAATTGACATTTTTTTTATTTTTGCATATACTGAAACTATCATTTCATCCGGGAGGTGACAGTTCATGAGCGACGGCGATAGATGCGCTGCGCAGGATAGCGTTCCCCGATTATCTGGCTTGCGCTCATGGATGCGTTGCTGATATTTTGGGGCGCTCTCTGCCTGCATCATACTGCGTCGTCGGCCTATGCCTTGGCATAAGCCGTTTTTGTGGTTGCACGGGATAAAAAAGAGAGGAAGGTGAACCGAAGATGGAATGGGAAGCTGTGGAAAAGCGCTTGAATGATCTGCTTCATTCCGGCAAAAAGGAAGAACTGCGCGGGGCCATGCGCATGCTGCATGAGGCCGATATTGCGCAGTATATGGAAAATCTGGATCAGGATCAACTGCTGAAAGTGTTTCGCATCCTGCCCAAGGATATTTCGGCGGATGTGTTCAGCTATATGTCTCCTGAGCAGCGTCAGCTTTTGATCGAATCCATCGGCGATCAGGAAATCAGGGCCCTGGTGGATGATATGTTTCTGGATGATGCGGTGGATTTTTTGGAGGAATTGCCTGCCGGGGTTGTAAGGCGGGTGCTCCAGTCTGCCGCTCCTGAAAAGCGTCAGCTGATTAATCAATTCCTCCGTTATCCGGAGGATTCCGCCGGCTCCATTATGACCATTGAATACCTGGAATTCCATCGGGGCGATACAGTAAAAAAAGCTATGGAAACCATCCGGGAAGTGGGGCTGGATAAGGAAACTATCTATACCCTCTATATTCTGGATAAAAACCGTGGCCTCATCGGCACGCTGCCCCTTCGCAAGATGATTCTGGCCCGGGAGGATGCGGAGCTTTCCGAAATGATGGAAGCAAACCCCATCAGCGTTTTTACCACCGATAGCAAGGAAAAGGTGGCAGAGGTGGTGCGCCGCTACGACCTGATGGCCATCCCGGTAGTGGATCGGGAAAATCGCTTGGTGGGCATTATTACGGCGGACGACGTGATGGATGTGATTGAAGAAAAGAACACCGAGGATTTTGAGCGCATGGCCGCTCTGACTCCTTCCGAGGATGAATACCTGCGCACGTCGCCCTTCAAATTGGCCTTGAACCGCATCCCCTGGCTGCTGATTATGGCGGCAGTGGCGATGCTCACCGGCATGATTATCGATAGCTATGAGGGTCTTCTCAAAAACGCAAGCATCGTGCTCACCTCCTGTATTCCTATGCTCATGAATACCGGGGGCAATTGCGGCTCCCAGGCATCCACGTTGATGATCCGCGGCATTGCGCTGGGGGAAATCCGCTTTCAGGATATTTTTAGGGCAGCCTGGAAGGAATTGCGGGTGGGCCTGATGGTGGGCGCCGTGCTGTTTCTATTCACGTTCCTGTTGGTGTTTTTGATTTATCAGGCGCCTCCCCAGGTGGCGCTGATTGTGGCATTGGCGCTTTATTGCACGGTGCTCATTGCCAAGGCACTGGGGTGCATGCTGCCCCTTTGCGCCAAGAAGGTGGGCTTTGATCCCGCTTTGATGGCCAGCCCCCTGATTACCACTTTGGTGGACGCTGCTTCCCTTACCATCTATTTCGCCATTGCCACGATGATTTTACGGGTGCTGCCTGTATAACAAAGGAGAAGAAGCATGAAGGAAGTGTTGAATCGTTTTATGCCCGCCCTGCAGGCGCTGCCGGGGGAAATCACGGTGTACGCCAAGGATCTGGTCTCGGGGGAGATATGTGCTTTCCAGGAGGATATCCCATTGGTGGCGGCCAGCGTGATTAAGCTGCCCATTTTGGTTGAGGTTTTCCGCCAGGAGAGGGATGGGCTGTTATCCATGGAAGAAGTGTTTTCCATCCGGCCGGAAATGAAAGTGCCATCCTGCGGCGCGCTGACTTACCTGCATGACGGCTTGAAAGTAACCCTTCTGGATCTTTGCGTGCTCATGATCATTTTAAGCGATAATACCGCCACCAACATGCTCATCAATCGCCTGGGGATTGAGAACGTGAACGCCACATTGCGCGCCCTGGGCCTTGAAAAAACCACCCTGCGCCGCCGTTTGTTTGACAGCGAATCCTCCCAACGGGGGATTCAGAATCATATTACGGTGAAGGAAATGGGCATGCTTCTCCAAATGCTGTATGAGGGCAAGTGCATTTCCGAAAAAGCGGATGAAAAGATGCTTTCCATTATGAAGGATCAGCGCCTGAACGGCAAGATTCCCTTCTTCCTGGATGCGTATGAAATCGCCCATAAAACCGGCGAGGATGACGGCACCACTCACGACGTGGGCATCGTTTATGCCAGGCATCCCCTGATCCTCTGCTTTGCTTCCAACCATACCGATGTGCCTGCTTTTGAAAGGCTTATGCAGGATATGTCCAAGGCCTTTGTGGATCATTTGGGGTGATTTTGTGGGAGGGTGCTTTTGAGTCAAAAGCACCCTCCCACACCCCCCCCCCGAAAACCAAACGGGAACATATCTTATGTGTTTATCATAGCAACATGTCCCAGTTTGTTTTGATTAAGAAATGATTGGTGCAAGGAAATAGAAATTCTCCCAATGGGTTTTCTTTGGGAGGGTGCGGGAGGGACTTTCTTTTCCCGAAAAGAAAGCCCCTCCCGCATATTTTTCCGCCCTTTTCTCTTGTCACGTTTCTCAGCGCATGGTATAATATGGTGTGGCTTTGTGCCCACGAAAGGAAAGAAACCATGTTTATTGCCAATGGATGGAAAGATTTTGAAGTATTGGACACCGGCAACGGCGAAAAGCTGGAGCGGTGGGGAGATATTCTGCTGGCCCGTCCCGATCCTCAGGTGATCTGGCCCGCGGCTCAGGAGCGCCTGTGGCAGAAGGTCCATGCCCATTACACCCGCAGCGAGCGAGGGGGTGGCGCATGGGAATTCAAGGAAAAGCTGCCCGAAAAATGGGTGATCACCTATGGCGATCTCAAGTTCTATGTGCGTCCCACCGGGTTTAAGCATACCGGCCTGTTCCCTGAGCAGGCGGCCAATTGGGATGCCATGGCAGGCATGATCAAAAAGCGCCCCGGGGCTAGGGTGCTCAATCTCTTTGCCTATACCGGCGGCGCCTCCCTGGCCTGCGCGGCTGCCGGCGCTCATGTTACCCATGTGGATGCGGCCAAGGGCATGGTGCTCTGGGCCAAGGAAAACAGGGAATTATCCGGCCTGCCCGAAAGCAGCTTCCGCTTTATCGTGGAGGATGCGGTGGCTTTTGTGAAAAGGGAAATCCGCCGGGGCAACACCTACGATGGCGTGGTGATGGATCCCCCCAGCTATGGCCGGGGTCCCACGGGCGAAGTGTGGAAGCTGGAAAATGAGCTTTTTGGCCTGGTGGAAACCTGCGCTCAGGTATTGAGCCCCGATCCGCTGTTCTTCTTTATCAACAGCTACACCACGGGCTTCCAGCCTGCGGTGCTCCAGAATATTCTGGGGAAAACGGTGGCCGCCCGCTTTGGCGGCGTGATCGATTCCCAGGAATTGTGCCTGCCCGTTCGCTCCGGCGGCGTGCTGCCCTGCGGCGCTACCGGGAGATGGCTGGCTAAGTGATGGGAATAAGCCGGGGGAGAGGCTTTTGAGTCAAAAGTCCCTCCCCCGGACCCCCACCGAAAACCACTTCGGGTTATTTGTTCATGGAGAAATCTTTATCGTTTTCCCGTGTTTATAGTATTCGCGGTAACTTGCTTGAAAAACCAAAGAGGGGGAGTCAATTATGGAACAGCCCACCATTCTGTTTGAAGATAATCATGTCGTCGTGGCCATCAAGCCTCCGAACCTGCTCACCCAGGGGGACGACACCGGCGATGAAAATTTGCTGGATCAGGTGAAAAATTATATCAAAGAAAAGTATGAAAAGCCCGGCGAGGCCTATATCGGCCTGGTGCACCGGATGGACCGGCCCGTGGGCGGCCTTTTGTGCTTTGCCCGCACCAGCAAGGCTGCTGCCCGGCTTTCTGAGCAAGTGCGTGTGCATGAGCTGAACCGTCAGTATGTGTGCATCGTGGAGGGAGAGGCACCTGATCAGTTCACTTATGTGGACTATCTGGCTAAGGATACCGAAAACAATAAGGTGACCGTGGTACCCGCCTATATGAAACTGCAGGCCAATGCCAAGGAAGCCATTCTCCATGGCCGCACCATCGCCCGCCGGGATGGGCTTTCCCTGGTGGCCATCCAGCTGGAAACTGGCCGCGCCCACCAGATCCGGGTGCAGATGCAGCATGCGGGCTTCCCCCTGTGGGGCGATAACCGCTATGGAAACGGCAAGCGCGGCCAGCAGATCGCCCTGTGGGGCTTCCGCTTGTCCTTTGCCCATCCTATCACCAAAGAACAGATGCTCTTTATCGCTCCCACTCCCGAAGCCAAGCCCTGGCTGTGGTTTGAAAGGGAGCTGCGGGGGCTGGAAACCATCTGGCCCCAGATCAAGCCCGCTGTGGCCCAGGGATAATCCATTGGTCAGAAAGGATTTAAAATATTCATGAGCAATCCTGTGCAATTTGAACTGATCAAAACCTGCAAGCAGTCCGGCGCACGCCTGGGCATTTTGCATACTCCTCACGGAGATATTCCTACGCCCATTTATATGCCGGTGGGCACCCAGGCCACGGTGAAAGCCATGACGCCCCATGAAATGGAATCTTTGGGCACCAAGATTATGCTGTCCAATACCTATCACCTGCATCTTCGCCCCGGCGAGGATATCGTGCAGGAAGCGGGCGGCTTGCATAAATTTATGAGCTGGGATCATCCCATCCTTACTGATAGCGGCGGATTCCAGGTATTTTCCCTGGCGGGCCTTCGTAAGATCACCGAGGAGGGCGCGGCTTTCCGCAGCCATTTGGACGGCGGCAAGCGCTTCATCAGCCCGGAAAAATCCATGGATATCCAGCAGGCCCTGGGCGCCGATATCGCCATGGCCTTTGACGTATGCTCTCCCTATCCCTGCGATCATAAAACGGCGGAGGAGGCCATGCACCGCACCCATCGCTGGGCTGAGCGCTGCAAAAAGCACCATACCCGCCAGGATCAGGCTCTCTTTGGCATCATCCAGGGCGCGTTCTATGATGATCTGCGCATTGAAAGCGCCAAGACGCTCACCGATATGGATTTTCCTGGCTACGGTATCGGCGGCCTGAGCGTGGGCGAGCCCAAGCCCATCATGTATGATATGCTGGAAAAGATCGAGCCCTATATGCCGAAAAATAAGCCCCGCTATCTCATGGGCGTTGGTACTCCCGATTGCTTCCTGGAAGGCGTGCTCCGGGGCGTGGATATGTTCGATTGCGTGCTGGCCACTCGCATTGCCCGCAACGGCACCGTGTTTACCCGCAACGGCCGCCTGGTGATCCGTAACGCCACCTACGCCCGGGATTTTGAGCCCCTGGAAGAAGGCTGCGATTGCTACACCTGCAAGAATTTTTCCCGTGCCTATATCCGCCATCTCATTAAGGCAGAGGAAATCACCGGCGCCCGGCTTACTTCCATCCATAACTTGCGCTTTCTTATCCGCATGATGGAAGAAATCCGCCAGGCCATCATGGAGGACCGATTCCTGGATTATCGCCGGGAATTCTACGAACGCTACGATATGACCCGAAATTTCTAATCAAAAAAGTGCTGCCGAAGCAGCACTTCAGACCGCTGACAAAGTCGTCAGCGGTCAAATTTTTAGTGAAATAGCAAGAAAAAGCATCCTGGTGTCGAATAAATAAAGTATAAGCAAGCAAAAAAGCAAAGGGAA
>SVGW01000053.1 GCA_015056125.1 Clostridiales bacterium
TCCGGCTCCAGAATATAAATTCCCGTATTCACCAAATCGCTGAATACCCGGCTCCAGGTGGGCTTTTCAATAAACCGGGTGATCCGGCTTTCCTGATCGGTCATCACCACCCCATAGGGCAACGGCACCGATACCCGTTTGAGCACCAGCGTGGCCAGGGCCTTTTTTTCTTTATGAAAGGCCAGGGCCCTTGTCAAATCGCAATCCGTCAGCCCATCGCCGGACAGCACAAGAAAAGTATCGTTGATCTGCGCTTTGGCCATACGCACGCTGCCCGCCGTGCCAAGGGGCGAAGTTTCCTCATAATAGCGCAGCCTCACCCCGTATTTTTCACCTTTGCCAAAGGCGGATCGAATCTTCTTTGGCTGATAGCACAGCGTGACCCCCACATCCAAAATACCGTGATTTTTCAGCAGTTTCAGGGCATATCCCATCACCGGCTCCCCCAGCAGCGGCACCAGGGGCTTGGGAAAATTGACGGTAAGGGGACGAAGACGCACCCCTTCCCCACCTGCCATAATAATCGCCTGTATTGCCAATTCCATCGCTCCCTCTGCAAAAATTCGGTATCTCTATTATGTGCGCTTCTCTTGCCGGATATGCCAAATAAAGATAAAAGGAGATGTTGACAGTTTGTAAACAGATAAAATTCGCTCTTGCGTTTTTTTTAAAAACGTGTTATTACTTAAGGAGAACTCAATTTCTTCATTATGTTACATTTTTTGGAAGAGGTAGGTTTCCATGGATATTAACTGGTATCCGGGGCACATGGCCCGGGCAAAGAGACTATTAAGCGATCAATTATCCCGGGTGGACGTGGTGATCGAGCTATGCGATGCCCGGCTTCCCCGTTCCAGCCGAAACCCCGATCTCAAGCGACTGATGGAAAAAAAGCAGCGGGTGCTGATCCTGGGCAAGAGCGATCTGGCCGATCCTGCCCTCTCCGCCCAGTGGCTGCAGATTTTTAAGAGCCAGGGCATTCCCTGCCAGGCCATCGATATGAATAAGCAAGCCAAGCTCGCCCTGAATCTCATCGACAGGGCCGCCAAGGAAACGGTGGATCGGGCCGCTCAGCGAGGCATTAAAAAAACCGTGCGGGCTATGATCGTAGGCGTTCCCAATGTGGGAAAATCCACTTTGATCAACCGCCTCCACGGCGGCGCCATTGCCAAGGTGGGCGATATGCCCGGCGTTACCCGGGCCAATCAGTGGGTGAAGGTATCCCCTTATCTGGAACTGATGGATACCCCCGGCTTGCTCTGGCCCCGGCTGGATGATCCGCTGGCCGCCCGCAGGCTTGCCTATATCGCCGCTATCCGGGATGAAGTATTGGATACCGCCCATTTGGCCATTCAGCTTCTGGAGGACATGATCGCTATGAAGCCCCAGGCCGTAGCCGATCGATTCAAAATCAAGGATCTTTCTCTCCGCGGCGCCGATTTGCTGGACGCTGTTTGCCAGGGCCGGGGATTTTTGATGAAAGGCGGCATCTTTGATACCGAGCGCGCCTGCAAGGTGGTGCTGGATGAATTTAGGGGCGGCAAGCTGGGCAGGATTACCCTGGAGGCCCCCAAAAAAGAGGAAGAAATCAATGACCAAGAAGCGTGAAGAGCGTTTGGTCCTCCTTACCCAGACGGACGGCCCCCTTTGGGCCCAAGGCATTGCCTTTGCGGGCATGGATGAAGCCGGCCGGGGGCCTTTGGCGGGCAATGTGGTAGCCGCCTGTGTGGTTATGCCAGGGGATCCCCTTCTTCCCTGGGTGGACGACAGCAAAAAGCTTTCCCCCAAGAGAAGAGAACAGGTATTTGATGAGATTATGCAAACGGCGCTGTTTGTGGGGGTGGGCGAAGCCACCCCAGAGGAAATTGACGCCATCAATATTCTGGAGGCCACCAAGAATGCTATGCGGAGAGCCGCCATGGGCGCGCCGGCCTCCCTATTCCTCATTGATGCCGTAAAGGGCCTGGGGCTTCCCGGGGAAGAGAGGGCCATCATCCACGGGGATGCGGTGAGCTATTCCATTGCCGCCGCCAGCATCATCGCCAAAGTGACCAGGGATCGGCAGATGGCGGAACTGGATCGTCTCTATCCCGGCTATAATTTTGAGCAGCACAAGGGCTATGGCACTGCCCAGCATATTGCCGCATTGAGGGAGCTGGGCCCCTGCCCTGCTCACCGCCGCTCTTTTATCGGCAATTTCGTATGAGCAATTTTTCTGCCGGACTTTTGGGTGAATGGCAGGCTGCCAGGCATCTGAAACGCCAGGGCATGCGTATCCTGGAAAAACGGTATCGCACGGCTCATGGCGAAATCGATCTCATCGCCCGGGATGGAGATATACTGGTTTTTATTGAGGTAAAGGCCCGGTTCAAGGGTAAAATGGACGATGGAATTCGGGCGGTGAACCAGAAAAAGCAGGAGCATCTGCGCTATGCCGCTCACTGCTATTTGGAAAGCCATCCGGCCCAACAGGTGCGCTTTGACGTGGTGGAGATCACCGCATCTGGGCTGCGCCATTTGAAAAACGCATTTTAAGGAGCTTCCATGAAGAAAAAAACGTGGTATTTTCTGGGTGCCGGGGCGCTTCTTCTCATCGGGATCGCCCTCTTTTTTCTGCTGCAGCCCTCTGCCGGCGGCACGTATGAAAATCTGATCGTCAATGGGGATTTTGAAATCCTCAACCAACAGGGCATGCCGGAAAATTGGTATACTGATGCGTATGTATATCAGGGCTACTCCAGCTTTGACGTAGCAGAGGGCGCCGAGGGGAAGGGAGCGCATATTCAGAATCACTCTCCCAACGACGCCCGCTTTGCCCAGAGCGTATCCGTATCTCCCAATACCCTCTATCGGCTTCACGGCTACGTGAAATCCGCTGCTCAGGGCGGTCTGGGTGCCAACCTTTCTATTGAAGGGATTTACGTATTTTCTCAATCCCTGTATGATACCCAGGGGGATTGGCAGGAAGTGACCTTGTACGGCCGCACCGGCCCCAATCAGCGCTCCGTCACCGTGTATGCCCGTTTGGGCGGCTATTCCGGGGAAGCCACCGGCCAAGCATATTTTGACGGTATTTCCCTCTGTCGGGTGGACAGTGTACCCACTGATTCCTATGCCCTTGCATGGTATGAGGATGATGCCTCTCCAGAGGGTAATGGCGATAGCGAAAAGGAATACACCGGCGCGCTCCTCTTGATGCTGTTTTCATTTTTTTATCTGCTGCTCTTTTTCAGGATTTCCCGCATTTTCTGCACAAAGGAAGAGCCACGCAATCTGCAAAAAAATGGCTCCGTTTCCCCCATCCCCGTGATCGTCATGCTGTTCATCGCTTTCACAGCCCGGCTGATTACCGCCCTTGTTGTGCCCGGCTATGACGTAGATATCGGCTGCTTCACCGCCTGGGCCACCCAGATGGCCAATCTTGGCCCGGCCAACTTCTATCAAGGAGTGGGCTTTTGCGATTATCCTCCCGGATACCTGTGGATTTTATGGCTGATTGGCGAAATCGGCGCGCTCCTTGGGGGTGTAACCGAGCTGATGGTGAAAATTCCGCCCATTCTGGCGGATCTTGGCATCAGTTTGCTTCTGTATACCGAAGGAAAAAAGCATCTCACCGAAAAAGGCGCGCTTTCCCTTTCCATCCTTTATGCCTTTAATCCCCTCTCCTTCGTTGCCGGCCCTGCCTGGGGACAGACCGACGCCATCATGACGCTGATGCTGATGCTGGTGGTGTTCTTTGCCCTCAAGCACAAGTGGATCTATGCCCTGCCCATCTATATGGCAGCCGTGCTGGTAAAGCCCCAGGCGCTGATGTTTGGGCCCCTGGGCGTAGCGGCGCTGCTCGCCCATGTACTTGGCAGCTTCAAAAAACCGGAAAATAAAAAGGCCATGCTCCGGGATGTGCTTCCCGGTCTTGGCTTTGCGCTGCTTGCCGCCCTTGTTATGGTGCTCCCCTTCTCCGTCCATCAAACCGACGCCACTTGGCTCATTTCCCTCTATACCAACACCATGGGCCAGTATGGCTATGCTACTGTAAACGCCTGCAACCTGTATTTCCTGCTGGGCAAAAACTGGATCAATGCCACTACCCTGGTTTCCGGGGACGTGTTGATATGGGGTATTGCATACCTGCTGGTAGCGCTGCCCTTGTTGGCCAGCTGGCTCGTGCAGGGCAAAAAATGGGCTGATCTTCGGGAGCACCGGGAGGATCGCACCCGTACCTTGGTTTTTGCTGCATTTGCCCTTTTATTGCTGGCTGCGCTGGTGATTCTTGCGCTCATGGACGCCCTCACCTATGCCGCCCTTGGCACCTGCATGATCGTGTATGCCGTGGGCGTGATGGCCGCCTTCTACTTCTTCGGCCAGGATGAAAAGAATCTTCCCTTGCTTGGCGGCTGTCTCCTGGTGATGCTCTATTCCAGCGGGTCTATGATGCATGAAAGATATATTTTCCCGGCGGCGGCGCTGCTTTTGTGGGCTTATGCCCTGAAAAAGGATAAACGCATTCTGTATCTGGCGGTAGCCGTCACGGTGAGCGGGCTTTTGAACGTAGGTTCTGCCCTGGATCGTAATATCCGCATCGGCGGCTCCGAGGGCCATCTGAGCGCCCCTGCCTATGGTATTTCCAGCGATCGGGCTTTCCTTGAATATCTTTCCGCGATCATCAACTGTATTCTTTGCAGTCTGAGCATTCTGCTCTGCTCCCTCCTTTGCAGGAAGGATGCCAGGATCGCAGCCTATCAGCCCGCCTTTGCCCAGAAAAAAGCAGAAGAAAGCAGCCATATGCGCACCGTTCCCCTTCCAAGCCGTGGCAATATCCGTAAAATGACCGGCAAAGATTATCTGATCATGCTGTCGGTTACCGTGCTCTATGCCGCGCTTGCTTTCACGAATCTGGGCTCCATGAAAGCACCCCAGAACGGCTGGGCCTCTACCACGCCTTCCGAGCAAGTGGTGATTGATCTTGGCCAGGAACAATCCTTCCATATGGCCTACTTTGGCGGCATTCATCAATACGCCAGCGATTTCACCGTAGAAACCAGCCAGGACGGCGTTACCTGGATCCGTTCCTATACTGCATCCATGTCCATCGGCGATTGCTTCAAATGGAAGTATGTATCTGATTATGCCCAGGGCACGTATCCTGCTCAGATGAGCGGCCGCTATGTGCGCCTGACCGCCGATCATTTGGGGCTCACCCTTTTTGAAGTGGTCTTCCGTGATGCTGAAACACAGGAAATGCTGGTTGCTTCCTCGGCATCTGATTCCATTTTCGGCAAGGATGCCTCTGCCCTCATTGATGAACCCGATACCATGGAAGGCGAGCCCGGCTGGTATAATTCCACCTACTTTGATGAAATTTACCACGCCCGCACCGCCTATGAGCATCTTCATTCCCTGCCCACCTATGAAACCACCCATCCTCCCCTTGGCAAGGTGATCATGAGCTGGTTTATCGCCCTCTTTGGTATGACGCCCTTTGGCTGGCGCTTTGCAGGGGCATTGGCCGGGGTATTGATGCTGCCGGGAATGTATCTGCTGGGCAAGCTGTTGATCAAAAAGAGCTGGGGCGGCATAGCCGCCATGCTCCTTATGGCATTGGATCTGATGCACTTTACCCAAACCCGCATCGCCACCATCGACAGCTTTGTGGTGCTCTTTATCATCTGGGCCGTATATTGTATGCTCAGATGGTTCTTCCTGGATTTCTTCGCCCTAAAATTCTGGAAAACCCTGATCCCGCTTGGTCTTTCCGGCCTGTTTATGGGCCTTTCTGTAGCCAGCAAGTGGACGGGATGCTACGCGGGCGTAGGTCTTGCCATTCTGTTCTTCTTTGGCTTATGGCGGCGATACCGGGAAGTGCGCGCTGCCCAAAATATCCCTGAAAAGCAGCGGAATGAATATGAAAAAGCCGCAGCCAACGGCGTAAAATTCCTTCTTTTCACCATTGCCAGCTGCTTCATCTTCTTTATTGCCGTGCCCCTGGTCATCTACTATTGTTCCTATATTCCTTACTTTGCCTATATTGGCGGGGTGACGGTGGAGCGGGTGATTCAGGCGGCGGAAGGCATGCTGAACTATCATGCCACTCCCGGCCTTGGTATGGATCATGATTTCTACAGCCCTTGGTATCAATGGCCCATTATTGGCAAGCCCATGTGGTATGCCTCCAGCGCCTTTGAAGAAGCCGGGCTGCAATCCTCCATTATGGCCCTGGGCAATCCTGCCGTATGGTGGACGGGGCTAATCGGCCTTCTGTTTGTAATCTTCCTTTGGGCCCGCCGCCATGTTCAATCCGATTATACCCTTTCCCTCCATGCAGAAAAGGATGATCCTCGCTATGCCCTTTTGCTGATCTGCTTTGCGGCTCAGTATCTGCCTTGGGTGCTGGTACCCCGGGGCACCTATATCTACCACTATTTCCCCAGCGTCCCCTTCATCATCCTTTGCACCGCGCTTTCACTGGAATGGATGAGCGAAAAATGGGAAAAGGCTGCCCGAATCGTGCTGTATGCGCTGCTTGGGCTCTCTGCGCTGCTTTTCATTGCCTTCTTCCCCTATGCCAGCGGCGTTTCCGTTTCCCAGAGCTGGATGGACGCCATGAAGTGGTTCCCCCGGTGGCTATGGTATTGATTGCTTCTTTGATTCTGAATGCTTGAGGTGATTTTTCCGTGTTGGCACGAACGCTGTGCTATGCCCTGCAGGGTGTGGACGGAAGAGCGGTATCGGTTGAAACAGACGTATCAGGCGGCATGGGCACATTTTCCATGGTGGGCCTGCCGGACGCCGCCGTGCGCGAAAGCAAGGACCGGGTGACGGGCGCGCTTCGCAATTCCGGCTTTGCCATGCCCCATGGTCGGGTAACCGTCAATCTTTCCCCGGCCGACCTTCGCAAAGAGGGCGCAGCCTTTGATCTGCCCATTGCCGTTTCCATCATTGCAGCCAGCCGCCAGGCGGCGCTGCCGGGGCTAAATCAGGTGCTTTTGCTGGGCGAGCTTTCTTTGGATGGCACCTTGGTGCCGATTCGCGGCGCCCTTTCCATGGCCATTGCCGCCTGCCAACAGGGAATTGAAAGCGTGGTATTGCCCTATGAAAATGGCCCTGAGCTTCAATCCCTTTCCGGAATGCGCATCTATCCTGCCCGGGATCTTGCCCAAGTGATCGGCCATTTAAGCGGCAAGATGCCCATCAGCGCTCAAATTCAGCAGCCTTATGAAAGCGCCCTTGGCCAAAGCATGCCTGTTCAGGATCTTTCCCTGGTAAAAGGGCAGCACGGGGCCAAACGCGCCCTGGAAATTGCCGCAGCCGGCGGGCATAATCTGCTTTTCATCGGTGTGCCAGGCAGCGGTAAAACCATGCTGGCCCGTTGCTTGCCCGGTATTTTGCCCCGAATGACCTTTGACGAAGCCTGCGAAACCACCCGGATTCATTCCGTGGCCGGCGCTCTAAAGCCCGGCCAGGGGCTGATGGTGGAACGGCCCTTCCGAGCGCCGCATCACGGCGTATCCATCCCTGCCCTGATTGGCGGCGGATCGGACGCCCGCCCCGGAGAAATCTCTCTGGCCCACAACGGCGTATTATTCCTGGATGAATTGCCCCAGTACATGCCCAACGTGCTGGAAGCCCTGCGCCAGCCCTTGGAGGATGGCATTGTATCCATTTCCCGGGCCCATGCCCGGGCCTCCTATCTTTCCCGATGCATGCTGGTGGCCGGCATGAACCCCTGCCCCTGCGGCTACTTTGGCAGCCGCACCCGGCAATGCCATTGCGGGGAGAGCGCCATCCGAAAATATCTGGGGCGCATTTCCGGCCCGCTTCTGGATCGAATCGATCTTCAGGTAGAGGTGGATGCAGTGCCGGTGGATGAAATCGCCTCCGGCGCACCGGAGGAAAGCTCCGCCACCGTGCGGGAACGGGTGCAAAAAGCGCGATGGATCCAGGAAAAGCGATTGGCCAGCCACCATATGCATTGCAATGCCCAAATGGATGGCCGCGCCCTACAGGAATTGTGTCCCCTGTCCGTTCAGTCCCAAAAGCTGCTGAGCATGGCAGTGGAAAAAATGGGGATGAGCATGCGCGGCTACACCCGCATTGTGAAAGTGGCCCGCACCATCGCCGATCTTTCTGGAGAAAAAGAAATTTCCCCCGCCCATATCGCCGAGGCCATTCAATACCGGGCGCTGGATCAAAAATACTGGGGGACGTAAAAAATGGAATACACCAAAGAGCAATTGGCCCGCATCTGGCTCCAATGTGCGCCCATGAGCGGCTGGAATAAATTAGCCAAGCTGAAAGAAAGGTTTCAAAGCGCCCAGGGAATATGGGATCATTTCACGCCGGAATTATTTCATTTTCTGGGGGAGCCTCTCTTTGCCCATTTGGCGGATATGCGGATGCTCAAATGCCGTCCCTATCTGGATATGCTGGATCAAATCGGCGGCCAGACGATGTTTTGTGGAGAAGAAAATTATCCCGCTCTCCTCTCGCAAATTAGCCATCCCCCGGATGTATTATTTATCCGAGGCCAGCTGCCGCCGCCCGATACCCCGGCCATGGCCATTGTGGGCTCCCGCAGCAGCACCCGCTACGGAAGTACGCAAGCAAGGCGCATTGCCAGGGAATTGGCGGAGCGGGGAGTCACGATCGTGAGCGGATTGGCGAGGGGTATTGACGCCGCCGCCCACCTTGGCGCCCTGGAAGGCGGCGGTCGCACCGTTGCGGTGCTGGGCTGCGGACTGATGCAGCAATATCCGCCTGAAAATAAGGAATTGGCCCAACGAATTATTCAGGAGGGCGGCGCCATCGTGTCCGAGCTTGCTCCGGATGCTCAGCCCCTGCCCCATCATTTTCCCGTGCGCAATCGGATTATTTCCGGCCTGTCCCATGGCGTATTGCTGATTGAGGCGCGGGAAAAAAGCGGCACTCACTCCACCATCCAGTATGCGCTGGATCAGGGGAAGGAGGTATTCGCCCTGCCTGGCAATGTGGATGCCCCTGGCAGCGAATTGCCCCTGAAATTGCTGAAGGAAGGCGCCGCGCTTTGCACCGGCGCAGAGGATATCCTTTCCCTTATGAATTGGAAGATCCGCCCGCCGGAGCAATTATCCTTTGTGAGTGACGAATGCCCCAAGGAAGAGGAAGACCCCATCCTACGCGCCCTTTCTCTGGAGGAAAAAAACCTGGAAGAATTATTGCAGGAAACAGGGCTGCCCATTGACGCCCTTTCTACCCAATTAACCTTATTGGAACTAAACGGCCAAATCGAGCGGCGCGCCGGGCGTGCCTTCGCCCGGGTTCGGCCCTGAAACGCTATAAAAACGGAGGAATCAAATCGTGGCAACTGCATCCAAACTGATTATCGTGGAATCTCCCGCCAAGGCCCGCACCATTGCAAAATTTCTGGGCCGAGGCTACAAGGTAGAAGCTTCTCAGGGCCATGTGCGCGATCTGCCCAAATCCCAGCTGGGCGTGAATGCAGAAAATAATTTTGAAATGAAATATATCACCATCCATGGCCGGGGCAAGATCCTCACCAAGATCCGCAAAGAAGCCAAGACCGCTTCCAAAATCTATCTCGCAACCGACCCTGACCGGGAAGGCGAAGCCATCTCCTGGCATCTGGCTCAGACCCTGGGCATGGATGTGGAAGCTCCCTGCCGCATCGAATTCCACGAGATCACCCAGCGGGCCGTGGAAAATGCCCTGAGCAATCCCCGGCCCATCAATCTTGCCAAGGTGGATGCCCAGCAGGCCCGCCGCGCCCTGGACCGGCTGGTGGGCTATCAGATCAGCCCCCTGCTCTGGGCCAAGGTGAAAAAGGGCCTCTCTGCCGGCCGCGTCCAGTCCGTAGCCACCCGGCTGGTGGTGGACAGGGAGCAGGATATTGAAGATTTCATCCCGGAAGAATACTGGGATGTGACCGCCAATGCCCTTTTGCCCAGCGCCCGGGGAAGGAAAACCACCTTCACCCTGCGGCTCCATACCCTGGATGGCAAAAAGGCCGAGCTGCATAATGAAGAAGAGGCACTGGCCGCTAAGGCGCGGGTAGAAAATGCCGATTTTGCCGTATACGGCATCAAGCGCGGTGAAAAGCGCAAGCTGCCTGCCCCGCCCTTTACCACTTCCTCCCTGCAGCAGGAAGCGGGCCGGAAGCTGAATTTCACCACCCAGAAAACCATGCAGGTTGTGCAGCAGCTCTATGAAGGCGTGGATCTGGAAGGCGAAGGCACTCAAGGTATCGTCACCTATATCCGTACCGATAGTGTGCATATTTCAGAGGAAGCACTGGCCGCCGTGCGCTCCTATATTCCCGAGCGCTTCGGGGCCGAATACCTGCCCGAGGAGCCCAATGAATTCAAGGGCCGCCGCAATGCCCAGGACGCCCACGAAGCCATTCGCCCCACCGATGCAACCCGCACCCCCGAATCCATCAAGGCCTCCCTTACCAAGGAGCAGTTCCAGCTCTATCGGCTCATTTATTCCCGCTTCCTGGCCAGCCAGATGAAACCTGCCCTTTATGATACCCTGAGCATGGATATTGCTGGAAACGGCGTGGGCATGCGCTTCTATGGCGAGCATAAGCGCTTTGCCGGCTTTACCAGCGTATATGAAGAGGGCTCGGACGAAGCCACCGAAGCCGCCGAGTCCACCCTGCCCCAGTTTGAAGAAGGCGCGCCTGTCACCGTGGAATCGGTGGATAGCGTGCAGCATTTTACCCAGCCCCCCTCCCGCTATACCGAAGCTTCCCTGGTGCGCACCCTGGAAGAAAAGGGCATTGGCCGCCCCTCTACCTACGCCCCAACCATCACCACCATTATCGCCCGTGGCTATGTGATGCGGGAAAATAAGCGCCTCTTCCCCACCGAACTGGGCCGTATGATCAACGCCATGATGATCCAGTATTTCGGCCCCATCGTGGATACAGAATTCACCGCCGATCTGGAAGATCAATTGGACGAAGTGGAAGATGGCTCCAAGGATTGGCATCAGGTGCTTGAGGATTTCTATCCCAATTTTAAAGAAATGCTGGACGCCGCCGAAAACGCCATTGAAAAAGTGGAAATCAAGGATGAGCCCAGCGATGTGGTATGCGATAAATGCGGCGCGCAGATGGTGTACCGGGTGGGAAGGTTCGGCAAATTCCTGGCCTGCCCCAATTTCCCCGAATGCCGCAACACCAAGCCCATCTTAAATTATATCGAAGCCAATTGTCCCCAATGCGGCGGCAGATTGCTGGAAAAGACCAGCCGGAAAAACCGCAAGTTCTATGGCTGTGAGCATTATCCCGATTGCGATTTCGTTTCCTGGGAAATGCCGGTAAATGATAAGTGCGAAAAGTGCGGCAGCTACATGACCTTGAAGCGCTCCCGCAAGGGAGAAACCTGGCATCTTTGCAGCAACGAAACCTGCCGTCACCGGGTGGAAGTATCCCCTGCGCAGCCGGAGGAAGAAGAATGAAAGCTACTGTAATCGGTGCCGGCCTGGCCGGGTGCGAGGCCGCCTGGCAATTGATTAAGCGGGGCGTGGAGGTAACGCTCATTGAGCAAAAGCCCCAAGCCATGAGCCCTGCCCATCAATCTCCTCTCTTTGCTGAATTGGTGTGCTCCAATTCCCTGCGCTCCGACCGCCTCCAGAACGCCGTGGGCTTGCTCAAGGAAGAAATGAGGAAAATGGATTCCCTGGTGCTTGCGGCTGCAGATAAGGCCCGGGTGCCTGCCGGGGGCGCGCTGGCCGTGGACAGGGATACCTTTTCCGGCTTCATCACCGAGCAATTAAAAAATCATCCTCTGGTAACGGTGGAAGAAAAGGAAGTGACGGAGCTCCCTTCCGCCCCTGCCATTATCGCCACCGGTCCCTTGACCTCTGATAAAATGGCCGAAGCCATCGCTTCTATGCCCGAAGTATCCACTCTAAATTTTTATGATGCCGCTGCTCCCATCGTCACCGCCGATTCCCTGAATATGGAAAAGGTGTTCCGCGCCTCCCGCTACGGGCGAGGGGATGATTATCTTAACTGCCCCATGAGCCGGGAAGAATACGACGTCTTTGTGGAAGCCCTGCTCAGCGCCGAAACGGCGCCCATCCACGGATTTGAAGAAAAAAAGGTATTTGAAGGCTGCATGCCGGTGGAATCCATGGCCCGGCGAGGGCACATGGTGCTTGCCTTTGGCCCCATGAAGCCCGTTGGGCTGCCTGATCCGCGCACGGGAAAAGAGGCCTATGCCGTATTGCAGCTGCGCCAGGATGACGCCGCCGGCACCCTCTATAACCTGGTTGGCTTCCAGACCCGGCTGAAATTTCCGGAACAAAAAAGGGTATTTGGCATGATCCCCGGCCTGGAAAACGCTGAATTTGCCCGGTACGGCGTGATGCATCGGAATACCTTCCTACACAGCCCCGGCTTCCTGGATTGCCACTATCAGGTGATCTCCCGGCCCGGTTTATATTTTGCAGGGCAGATGACCGGGGTGGAGGGCTATGTGGAATCCGCCGCCAGCGGCATGGTGGCCGGCATTTCCCTGGCCCTGCAATTGCAGGATAGGCCCCTTCCCGATTTCACCCGGGAAACGGCCCTGGGCGCCCTGGCCCATTACATCTCCACCCCCAACAGCGCCTTCCAGCCCATGAACGTCACCTACGGTATTCTGGATTCCTGGCCCGGCCGCATCCGCAATAAGCAGCAGCGCTATGAAAAGATCGCAGAGCGTGCGCTGGAAAAAATTGATGCTCTCAAGACAGAAATCGACCAATGAGGTGAAAGCCATGTACGGATATCAGGATCAGCGCGGCGAAATCAAAATTGATTGGGAAAAAGGTTTTGTTCATTCCATGTCCCGGCAGGGAGCAGAGCTTACTTCTTCTGTTCATCTCCCCCTGTTCACTCTGCGCCTGCGCATGCCTTCCTGCGAAGCAAAAGAATTTTCTGCCCCGGATGGAAAACTGATTGCTTTGGTGGAGGAGAATAACGCCGTTCAAGCGGTGTATCAGTTCACCTCCCCCGAAAAATTGGAAGTAACCATCCGCACATCCTTTGGAGGCGATCATTTTTCCGCCTGGCGCATGGCCGTAAGCAATGATTCCAAGGGCGCGGTAGAATGGGTAGATTTCCCCCAGATTCCCTTAAAAGACAAGCAGGACGGGCAATCCTGCGCCTGTTATTGGCCCTATAACGAGGGCGTACAGATCGACATGGACTTGCGTGCCCAAACCAACTGGAAAAGCCAGGAACCTGAATTTCCCGGCAAAGGCTCCTATGCTCTGTTCCCCGGCATGGTGGAAAGCCAGTTTGTGGCTTGGGAGCTTGGAGGCGGCGTATACTTGGGCGCGCATGATGAAAAGCGGGGGCTGAAAAATATTGACTGCATGCCCGTTGACGGCGGCGTGCGCTTGAAAATCAAAACCTACGCCGGCGGTGATTTCGGCGAGGACTATCAAACAGAATTTGATACGGTGGTGGATTTCTTTGAAGGCGGCTGGATGGCCGCTGCGGATATCTACCGGAACTGGCTCGATGAACATCTGCCCCAGGGGCTTTTGCCTGTGGATGAAAATCCTGCGCTTCCCGCCTGGTATCAGGATGCCCCCCTGGTCATTACCTATCCCGTTCGCGGCATCCATGATATGGATGAAATGAAGCCCAACCGCTTTTTCCCTTATGAAAATGCCCTGCCCCGAATCGAAGAACTGGCGAAAAAAATCGGCACCAAAATCCTTGTGCTGCTCATGCACTGGGAAGGCACAGCACCCTGGGCTCCTCCCTTTGTGTGGCCTCCCTATGGCGGCGAAGAAATGCTGAAAAGCTTTATTCAAAAGCTTCACGATCAAGGGCATCTGCTGGGAGTATACTTAAGCGGTATCGGCTTTACCGAGCAAAGCAACCTCATTGCAGAATACAATAATGAACAGCTGATTGAAGAAAAAGGCTATGCCCGCAGCTTCTGCCTGTCTCCGGAGCAAAAGCTTTTGCACAGCCATATCTGCACCGGTCAGCGCCGGGGATATGACCTGTGTCCCATGGGCGAAGATACAGAAAAAATCGTTACCGGCGAAATTGCCAAAATGGCCGCTGCCGGCATCGACTACGCTCAGATTCTGGATCAGAATCACGGGGGCAACCCTTACTTCTGTTTCAGCCGCTCGCACAGCCACGCCCCCACGCCCGGCCCCTGGATGACCGCTTCCATGCAGCACCTTCTTCAAAAGGCCCATGAAACGGCGCCCCGCATGCTCTTTGGCTGCGAATCTGCTGCAGGCGAACCCTATCTCCCCTATCTCCTGCTCAGCGACAACCGCTTTAATCTTGGCTGGGGTTTTGGCAAGCCCATCCCCATCTTTGCTTACCTCTATCATGAGTATCTTTCCAATTTCATGGGGAATCAGGTGTGCGCCGCCTGGACCTTCGAACCTGATCCGGAAAGCCTTGCCTATCGCCTTGCCTATTCTTTTTCTGCCGGCGATTTCCTCACTCTGATCCTCACCGATAGCGGCCGCATCACCCAGGCCTGGGGCGACAGGCAATTCGATCTGCTTCCCGATGAAGCACAGACACTGACTCTCCTTAAAAATCTGGCATCCTTGAGGAAAGAAAAAGGCAAGAAATACTTGATGGGCGGCAGGATGCTCAGGCCCCATACCCTCTCCAATGTGCCGGAGCGCATCTTCAAAATGTGCTCCCCCAGGAATGAATTATCCGCGCCTTGCGTGCTTGCCAGCCGCTGGCAGGCCAAGGATGGCAGCATTGCCCAATTGCTTGTCAACTGGACTAAAAAAGAAATCACATGCCAAATGAAAGGCGCTGACGTCACCGTTCCTCCCATGGATGCGCTGCTCATCAAAGAATGATTCACGCCCCAATCTTGCCATGTTTTCAATCGATTCTCACAATCAAACGCTGATATACTGAATACAACCTACGAAACGGAGGGTTTTCATCATGACCATAAAAGGAACCACCATCTGCGGCGTATGCAAGGATGGCAAGATCGCCATCGCCGGCGACGGCCAGGTGACCATGGGCGAACATACCATTTTCAAGGGAACGGCCAAAAAAGTGCGCCGGATTTATAACGATACCGTAGTGACCGGCTTTGCCGGCTCCGTGGCCGATGCTTTCACCCTGGCTGAGCGCTTTGAAGATAAGCTCACCCAGTGCGGCGGCAATCTGGAGAGGGCCGCCGTGATGCTGGCTCAGGATTGGCGCAGCGATAAGGCCCTTCGCCAATTGGAAGCCATGATGATCGTGGCCAATAAGGATGGCATGCTGGTGCTGTCCGGCACCGGCGAAGTAATGGATCCCGATGACGGCGTCACCGCCATTGGCTCCGGCGGCAATTATGCCCTGGCCGCTGCCCGGGCGCTGATTCAGAATACCGATCTTTCCGCCAAGGAAATCGCAGAAAAGGCGCTGCATATCGCCGCCTCCATCTGCGTGTATACCAACGACAATATCATCGTAGAAGAGGTGTAAGCATGAGCGAAGTGAAAGCATTGAACCCTGGGAAAAGCAAGGAGCTTACCCCCCGGGAAGTGGTGCGGGAATTGGACCGCTATATCATTGGCCAGGACGAAGCCAAGCGCGCCGTGGCTATTGCCCTTCGCAACCGTTATCGCCGCTCCAAGCTTTCGGAAGAAATGCGGGAAGAAATCTACCCGAAAAATATTCTCATGATCGGGCCCACGGGCGTTGGCAAAACCGAAATCGCCCGCCGCCTGGCCAAGCTGGTGGAAGCGCCCTTTATCAAAGTGGAGGCCACCAAATTCACCGAAGTTGGCTATGTGGGAAGAGATGTGGAATCCATCATAAGGGATCTGATGGAAAATGCCGTGCGGATGGTCAAGGATGAGCATACCGCCCGGGTGAAGACCCGTGCTCAGGTATTGGCCGAAGATCGGCTGGTAACCCTGCTCATTCACCCCCCCAAGAAGCAGAATACCAATAATAATCCCCTGGATTTCATTCTGGGAAGGAAGAATGAACCCGAGCCGACCGAAGATGAAAAAATTGAAGTGAGCCGCAAGCGGGATGAAGTGCGGGAGCAACTGCGCCGGGGCGAATTGGAAGAAAAGGAACTGGAAATTGAAGTGGAAGAAAGCGCGCCCCAGCTGGAATTGGGCGGTGCTTCCATCAGCATCGGCGATATGATGGGCGGTATGATGCCCAAGCGCACCAAGCTTCGCCATGTGAAGGTGAAGGAAGCAAGAAATATCCTGATCGCAGAAGAATCCCAGAAGCTGATTGATGAAGACGCCGTAAAGGAAGAGGCCCTGCAGCGCTGTGAGCAGAGCGGCATCGTATTTCTGGATGAAATCGATAAAATCGCCGGGCGCAGCAATAGCAGCGGCCCCGATGTGAGCCGGGAAGGCGTGCAGCGGGATATTCTGCCCATCGTAGAAGGTTCCACGGTGAATACCAAGTACGGCCCCGTGCGCACCGATTTTATGCTCTTTATCGGCGCGGGCGCTTTCCATGTGGCCAAGGTGAGCGATCTGATTCCCGAATTGCAGGGCCGCTTCCCCGTTCACGTCAATTTAAAGAGCCTCACCCAGGATGATTTTGTATCCATTCTCACCAAGACGGATAACGCCATCACCCGGCAGTATACGGCGCTGCTGGAAGTGGATAAAGTGCACCTCACCTTCGATGAGGAAGCCCTTCGGGAAATCGCCCGCATCGCCATGCTCTCCAATGAAACGGGCGAGGATATCGGTGCCCGTCGGCTGCATGCGGTATTTGAAGAACTTTTGGAAGACGTATCCTTCAATGCCGGCGGAGATGAAATGCCCGATGTATACCTTACCATCACCGCCGATTATGTGCGCGAGCATCTTAAGGCCGCCAAGGAATTGGATGTACGCCGGTATATTCTCTGATTTTTCCATGTGCCCCTGTTAAAGCGGGGGCACCTTTTTTATTCGGCGCTGATCATCGCCAAATCCCCCTTGACGAAAAGGAGTTTTATGGCGTACAATAGGAAATAAAGGTTTTTTCTCTTTTTCCGAAAGGAGCTTATTCCATGGAATTTATTGAAGATTCCGGCAGCCGGGCCGTAGCCCGGGCCGCCCTTTCCCTTTCCATGTCCACATCCCGGGAAGAAGAAGCCCGACTGCGCGCCTCTTTTGGGGAAGACGGCGTGCAGACCGCGGCAGCAGATTATGGCGGAGAATATAATCAGAGCGTGATGAAGCTGATTGAGCGGGCCGTAATCGCCGCCAAGCGTGAACATGTGATTTCCGATACCCATCATGAGCAGGGGGCCGTGGCAGGCGCCGCCCATGAGGCCATTTCCCAAGTATCGGCCAAGGCATTCGGCCTTTCCATTGGCGGAAAAATTGCCGTTGCCCGAAAGGGCGAGCATGTGGCGGTAGCGCTGTTTCTAAGCGTGGGTCTGGTGCATCTCAATGAAGTATGCGTAGGCCTTGGGCATCGGGCCATTTGACGATACGAAAGCGAGGAAGATATCATGCCACTGACCATTGCCATTGACGGCCCTGTGGGCGCGGGCAAATCCACCATTTCCGATGAAGTGGCCCGTCGCCTTGGCATTTTACATTTGGATACCGGGGCCATGTATCGGGCGGTGGGTCTGGCCACTCTCAAAGCCGGAATCGATCCCCGAAATGAAGAAGCCGTGTGCGATTTATGCGAAAAGGGCGGCGCCCAGGTGGACGTGCGCTATGAAAACGGGGCCCAGATGACGCTGCTTAACGGCGAGGATGTGAGCGGGCAAATCCGCACCCAGGAAGCTGGCAGTGCCGCCTCCTCTGTATCCCGATATGTGCCGGTAAGAAAAATGCTGGTAAAGCGCCAGCAGGAGATGGCTGCTCACCAGCCCATGCTTCTGGATGGGCGGGATATCTGCACGGTGGTATTGCCCCATGCAAAGGTGAAAATTTTCCTCACTGCCTCTGCGGAGGCCCGGGCCCAGCGGCGCATGGAGCAATTGCGGGAAAAGGGCGATATGACGCCTTTTGAAGAAGTGCTCCGGGAAGTGAACGCCCGGGATTTGCAGGATACCACCCGGGCCCTGGATCCCCTGAGAAAAGCAGACGATGCCCATTTGGTGGATTCATCCAATCTCACCTTTGAAGAAACGATTCAAGCCATTCTGAATTTGGTGGAGGAAAGCTATGGCAAATGAAATGCAAGCTGAAAAGCGGGAAAGAACCCCGGTGTATACCCTGGCCCGGGGCGTAGCGGCCATACTTTTTTCCGTATTCTTCCCGATCAAATATCATCAGCCCGAGATTTTCAAAGGCCTGAAAGGCCCCTACATGGTGATGGCCAATCATCAGAGCTGGATTGATCCTGTGATCCTGGCCCTTCCCTGCAAGGATTATGAAATTCGCTTTGTGGGCAAAAAGGAATTGACCCAGAATAAGCTTCTGGCCTGGCTGGTAAAAAGCCTGCACATGATCACGGTGGACCGGCATAATACTGATATGCAGGCTATGCGCCTTTGCATCAAGGTGCTCCGGGAAGGCAAGGTGCTGGGTATTTTCCCGGAGGGCACCCGCCATCTGCCCGATCTGATGAGCGAAGTGGAAACGGGCACTGCCGTGCTGGCGCTGCGAGCCAAGGTGCCGCTGATTCCCGTGTATGTGCATGGTAAGCTCCGCCTGTTCCGCACCACCCATGTGTATATCGGCACGCCCATGGATACCGCCGATCTTTTTGAGCAGGGCATGGACAGCGAAACCGTGAATTTCCTCTGCCAGCGCATCCGGGATACATTCCATGAAATGCGCCGCAAGGCCCAGTAAAATAAACCATCAAAAAAGCGAAGGACATGTTCCTTCGCTCAGACTGTCAAAAAACCCCTGGGATGCGTCGAAGGGCCGTATTCCGCGAGCTCAAAGGTCGCCTTGCTTCCTACCGGTCGCA
>SVGW01000054.1 GCA_015056125.1 Clostridiales bacterium
AGGCCCAATGAGGCACAGAGCCTGTAAGCGGGACTTTACCCCGCTTACAGGCGACAATGCCGAATTGTGAGGTTCGGAAGTATTCCGCTTCCTATATCAATTTACGACCGCAAAAATAGGCTTTCCATCCCTTTTCACAAGGCTGGAAAGCCATTTTTGCAGTAAATGTGATGGATCGAATGGAAGACTGCTTTAGCTGACTTCCATTCGCAGTTTGTCGAAAATACTTTTTCGACAAACTAGGGAGAAAGCAAGCTTTCTCCTCTGGCGTTTTTTTGTTTCCCCGAATGCAAAGCATCCGGTTGGCGGCGTATTCGCCAACCTGCCCGTGGGCGATCACCATTCCTTGTGCTGCACCGGCACGTTGTATGCAAATGACGATTGCAATATCCGGAGGAAGGGTCAAGGGGTAATGCCCCTTGCGGGGCGGAGGGGCGGAGCCCCCCCGTTCTTTTAGCCCCCATCATTGGCTGGTCACATATTTCCGCATATGCAAAAGCGCATTCTTTTCCAATCGGGAAACCTGGGCCTGGGAAATGCCGATCTCCCCTGCCACCTCCATCTGGGTGCGCCCTTCAAAAAAGCGCAGGCGCAAAATTCTCTTTTCCCGCTCGTTGAGCCGGTGCATGGCTTCCTTGATCGCGATCTTCTCCAGCCATTCACCGTCCCCATGCTTATCATCCTTCACCTGATCCATGATATAAAGGGCGTCGCCCCCATCGTTATACACAGGCTCAAAAAGGGAAATGGGGTCCTGAATGGCTTCCAAGGCAAATACCACATCCTCATGGGGCAAGCCCAGTTCCTTGGCCATTTCATTCACTGTAGGTTCCCGATTGAATTGAATCACCAGCCGATCCCGGGCCTGCAAAGCTTTATACGCCGTATCCCTGAGGGAGCGGCTCACCCGGATGGGGTTGTTATCCCTGAGGTATCTTCTTATTTCCCCAATGATCATGGGTACGGCATAGGTGGAAAAGCGCACGTTCTGGCTTACATCAAAATTATCCAGCGCCTTGATCAGTCCAATGCACCCCACCTGAAACAGATCATCCACATTTTCGCCCCGGTTATTAAACCTTTGCACCACGCTGAGTACCAGCCGCAGATTCCCCCGGATAAATTCTTCTCTTGCAGCGCGGTCGCCGCCGTGTACCAGCGGGAATAATTCGCGCATGCGTTCATTGGTAAGCACCGGCAGCGTTGCGGTATCCACGCCGCAGATTTCCACTTTGCTTGTTGCCATACTGCCACCTCCGTCAAAAGCAGTATGGCACCGGAAAGAACAGGTTATGCAGAATGCATCAGGAAGAAATTTTCATCATTTCATGCTGCAGTCGGCTAAGAATGCGCTTTTCCAGGCGCGAAATATAGGATTGAGAGATACCCATAATATCCGCCACCTCCTTCTGGGTCATTTCCCTGCATCCCCCCAGGCCAAAGCGCAATTTCATAATCTGCTGCTCCCTGAGAGATAAATGGGAAAGAGCGCTTGACAGCATCTGCTTTTCCGCATCCTCCTCAATGCTGCGATACACCAAATCCCCCTCCGTGCCCAGCACATCGGAAAGCAAAAGCTCATTCCCATCCCAATCCGTGCGCAAGGGTTCATCCAGGGATACCTCGTATTTCAGTTTGCTGGTGTGGCGCAGATACATAAGCACCTCATTTTCAATGCACCTGGAGGCATAGGTGGCCAATTTGATCTTCTTTTCTGGGTTAAAGGTGTTCACCGCCTTGATCAATCCAATGGTGCCAATGGAAATCAAATCCTCCATGCCCACATCGGTATTTTCAAATTTTCTGGCGATAAACACCACCAGCCGCAAATTTCTCTCAATCAGGATGGAGCGCACCGTGCCGTCATCCTGATGCAATTGGGAAACCAATTGCAATTCCTCCTCGTATTTTAAGGGCTGGGGCAGGGGATCGGCGCCGCCGATATAATGTACCGGCCCCGTGCGCAGCCGGGTAAAAAACATCAGCATCCATTTTCGCATATCAAAGGCTTGCATAGGGTTTATCCTCCTCTTGCCAAAATAATTCATCCGGCAGCAGCGCCCATTTCCCCGAAAAATCAGCGATGGCCACGGCTGCAGCGATCTCATATCTTTCCGTCCCGCAGGTTAGCGCCGCCCGATCCGGGCGCATGCACATCATCAGCCTTTTGCCCGCTGCCGTTTCCACGCCAACCAAATACCAGCCTTGGGGGAGCGTGGATAGATCGGAAGGGGCGGCATTCTGGGGCAGCAGATCTTTCGCTATTTGATAGGGAACAACGATCACGGGCAACCCGCGTACATAATCCTTCAGGCGATTGCCGCTATCCCGAATGCCAGGGATCAACAGGTGCTTGCCATTTAAGGCAATTTCCAGCAAAAATTCTTTCCGCTTTCGGGGCAGATGCAATCGCAAAAGCCGACAGGTCAAGGCTGTAAGAATGCCCCCAAGGGCCAGGGCCCATCCGGGCCGCATGCCTCTTCCAAGAAAAAAATCCGTTTCTCCTCCCAGCAGCAATCCACCCAGAAACACCGTAAGCCCAAGCCTCCAGGAAAAGCGGCCAAAGGCTATCGCCGCCATGGCAAAAGCTCCGGCAAGCAGGGCGGGCAAGCTGCGCCACACAGGCGCACCGGCAATTCCAACCAGGGCATAAACCGAGAGCAGCAGGGCCGCCCAAATTGCCCGAAGGATGGAAAAGGGCCTGCGGGCCAGATGCGCCGCCAGGGCCAAAGAAAGAAAATTCATCCAGCCGTTGATCAGGAAAAATACCTCTCCCTGTATCTGCACGTTGCCTTCCCTCCTGCATCCAGTATAGGCCCCACCGGCTATTTTCCCGTCGAACCGCGATGCAAAAAAGGGCGAAAAAAAGAAGGGGCATCCGCCCTTTCTTCATAAAATTGTAAACTTTTTTTCACTCATGTGAAAAAGGCCCTTTTGCGATAAAGTTTTATGTGATATAATGCCTTAGAAAAGGTAAATTTTCTGGGGCAGAGCCCAGTGCTCCCGCCTGTTACTGTTTTTTAAGGAGGATCTCATTTATGGCCAAATCCCGGCGCAGATCGCGCTTTAATAAAAAGGATGTGCGCATGCCGCTTTTGCTGGCCCTGGCCGGTATCCTGTTTCTGTTTATTTTGATTCTGCCCAAATCCCCCACGATAAAGGCTGTGAACGTTGCCAATAACGGCGTTGCTTCCACCCATGCAGGCCTGAGAATTTCGGAAGTAATGACGGATAACGCCGCCGCCCTTCCGGACGAAACGGGCAAATTCGGCGATTGGGTGGAAATCGTAAACACCCTGGATACCCCCATGAATTTAAGGGGCGTTGGCCTTTCCGACCGCTCTGACCGCATCATTTTCCTCTTCCCGGATATGACGCTTGCTGCCGGGGGCCGGGTGATCATATTCTGCGATGACGTGAACCGGGATGATCCCGCTTCCACCCTCCATGCCAAATTCAAGCTTTCCTCCCTTGGCGAATCGGTGTATCTCTTTGATGCTTCCGGCGTAGCCATTGATACGGTGAATGTGCCCACCCTCAACAGCGACGAAAGCTATCAACTCACCCAGGAAAATGCCTACGAAAAAACCTACGATTATTCCCCCGGCTTTGAAAACGGCCTGATGGGCCACGATGAATACATCGCCCATTACTCCGTCACCCCCGGAATGCTGATGTTCAATGAAATCATGCCCTCCCCCCGTTCCGGCCTGCGGGATGAGGATGACGACCTCTCCGATTGGATCGAGCTTTACAATATCAGCGATGAAGATATTTCCCTGGCCACCCTGGCCCTCTCTGACGACCCTCAAAAACCCATTAAGTGGACCTTCCCCCAGGATGCGGTGATTCCTGCCGGCGGATATTATCTGGTGTTCTGCTCGGGCAAGGATAAGGTGGAGCAGGCCACCCGCTATCCCCATACTAATTTCTCCATCAATTCCGAAGAAGAAACCCTGGTGCTTTCCACCCTGGCGGGAGAATTGGTGGACAGAATCGTGGTATCCGGCCTGGAGCGGGATATGAGCTATGGCCGCAACCCCGAAAACCTGGAATGGAAATCCTTCACCGTGGCCACCCCTGGCGCGCCCAATAATCAATCCGGCGCCAACAAAGCGGATCAGTATTTACGGGCCATCAATCCCACCGGGGTGTATATTTCGGAAGTTATGTCCTCCGCCAGCGAAATCGTGGCCTTTGCGGAGCTGCCTGCGGGCGATTACGTGGAAATTTATAATTCCTCTACCCAGATTTGGGATTTATCCGGCTGGGGGCTGAGCGACAATATCGGCTGGCCCAGAAAATGGACGTTCCCCCAGGGAACGTCCATTTACCCGGGAGAATACAAAGTGATTTTGCTGGACGGTACCGGCGAAAGCACCTCCTCCCGGCTGCGTGCCTCCTTTTCCCTGAGCCGCGTGGGCGGGGAAATGATGACCTTGTCTGATGCCACCGGCCGGATACTGGATCGGCTGTATCTGCCCCTGATTCCATCCGATGTATCCTATGGCCGGACGCTGGGGGCAAACGGCTTTTTTTATTATGACGCTCCCACCCCCGGCGCCGCCAACAGCGCAGGCTTCTACGGCTACAGCGCAACCCCTTCCATCGATACTGCCAGCGGCCTGTATGAAAACAAGGTAACCGTATCCATTACTGTGCCGGAAGGCACCACCGTGCGTTATACCCTGGATGGCTCCATCCCCACCATCGATAACAGCATCATCTATTCTTCTCCGTTCCCCCTCGAAACCACCGCCATCCTGCGCGCCCGGGCGTTTCAAAGCGGCCTGCAGCCCTCTGAAACCGTCACCGCCAGCTATATCATGAACACCTATCATACTTTGGATGTGGTTTCCCTGGTGTGCGATCCCTATGAGCTGTGGGATTCCCAAACCGGCCTCATGTCCGAAGATCCCGACCTACGCTACTGCACCACAGTGGATAAATCCGAATTGCCCTTTGAAACCCCCGTTTACCGCAACTGGGGCAAGATTGACCGCCCCGGATACGTGGAAATCTTTGATATTGAAAGCGGCAATTCCTATATTTCCCAGGGCATCAAAATGGACCTGCTGGGGGCATACAGCCTGGATATGCCCCAGAAATCCTTCAAAATTCGCGCCCAGGCATCGCTGGGAGAAAAATATTTTGATTATCCCCTTTTCGATGATCGGGATTACACCTACTATAAATCCTTCACCCTGCGCAACTCCGGCAACGACTGCGTGTGGACCCGTGTATCCGACGTGGTGCAGACCCGGCTCATCGATGAATACCTGGATTCTCCCATCCTCACCCTGGGGTGGAAGCCCGTGGTGGTATACTTAAACGGCGAATACTGGGGCCACTACAATATGCGCGAGCGCAAGGACCGCTTCTCCATCGCCCAGCATGAAGGGCTGGATCTGGAAGAGGATGCGGATATCTATGAAAATATTGTCATCGCCCGGGGCAATTGGTCTCTTGTGCAAGGCACCACTGCCGACTCCAAGGAATACAGGGCCATGCTAACCAAGTATAAAACCCTGAATCCCAACAAAAATCCCGAAGATCTGCAGTATATCTATGATACCGTGGACGTGGAAAGCTTCATTGAATGGTTCTGCATCAAGGCTTTCTATGGCGATTCCGACCCCGGTAATATCATGTATTATAAGCTGCCCGGCGGCAAATGGAAATGCCTGATGTTTGATTTGGATTACGGCATGTATAATTCCAGCTTTGAAAGCCCCCGATCCTATCTGAAAGAAGAGGGCATGGGTCAGCAGGAAATCAACAACGTGATTTTCCGCAAGATTTTTGAATCTGATGAGCTTCGGGAGCAACTGCTCACCCGTTTTGGGGTCATCTTCCAGACGCTGACGGTGGAAGTGATGCAAGCCATGCTGGATGAATGCGCCGCCATCATCAAGCCAGAATTGCAAATGCATTACGCCCGCTGGGCTGCCTACAAGGAGCCCACCATCAACAGCGATTCCCCCACCACCGCTGATGGCTATATGCGCTACTGGCAGGTGCGTATCAACCGAATGCGCAATGAAACCATGCTCTATCGTCCCTACAGGCTGTGGGGCTATATCCAGCAGTTCTGGGGCCTTTCCGATGCTCAAATGATCCATTACTTTGGCGAGCGCCCCGCCAATCCTGCTGCGGATTGACGAAACAATAAAAAAAGTGTACTATAAATATACGGAAAAAACAGGGAGGAACACACCATGAACGCTGTATCGCTCTTAACCGGAAACATCACCTTCAACGACGTAGCCAACGGCTCCAGCTTTTCCGATTGGTTCGCCAATCAGCTTTCCAGCTTTACGCCTCTGAATGTGGCCATCGCCCTGGTGGCGGCGCTGATAGCAGGCGTGATCATCTCCACCGTTTATAAAAAAACCTTCCGGGGCGTGCTCTACTCCCCCTCCTTCACCCTCACCCTGATCCTGCTTTGTCTGGTTACCACCCCCGTGGTTATGGCCATTGGCAGCAATGTGGCTTTGTCCATGGGCATGGTGGGCGCCCTGTCCATTGTGCGTTTCCGTACGGCCGTGAAGGATCCTTTGGATACCGCCTATATGTTCTGGGCCATCACCATGGGCATTCTTCTTGGCTCCAATGCGTATATTATCGCGGTGGTAGCGCTGCTGGGCATTTCCATCATTATGCTGGCCCTGTCCTATATGCGCCTGCGCAGCCCCAACGGCTATCTGCTGGTGCTCCACTATGATGAATTTGCCCAGAATGATATTGAAAATGAGCTGCGCCGCAGCGTGCGCTTCTATCGGATGCGCTCCAAGACCGTTACACGCGCAGGCACCGAAATGACTGTAGAAATCCGTCTGGATCACCGGGCCAACATCGTCAGCTCCATGCTGGATATCAATGGCGTGCACGATGCCACCCTGGTAGCCTGCCAGACCGAAGCGGGGGCGTAATCTATGGCGCTCCCCCTTCGCCACGAATTAAAATTCTATATTTCCAGGGCACAGTACGAAGTTTTATCCCGCACCCTCAAGGGCGCGCTGCATCTGGACCCCAATGCGGTGAAAAACGGCGGCTCCTACCATATCCGCTCGCTGTATTTTGATACGGTCTTTGACGATGCCTATTATGATAAAATAGACGGCGTGAAGAACCGGGATAAATATCGTATACGTATTTACAATCTTTCCGCCAAGGAAATTTTTCTGGAGTGCAAAACCAAGGTGGGCTCCATGATTTCCAAGCGCTCGGTCAAAATTTCAAGGGATCTGGCGGAGCAGATCATCGCCACCGATCCTTCCGGATTGGAAAACACCCAAAGCGGCCTGCTCAGAGACGTATACCGGGAAATGCGCACCCGGCTGCTCCATCCGGTGGTGATTGTGGACTATGAGCGGGAAGCCTATTTGCATCCGGCCGAAGAAGTGCGGATCACCTTTGATATGAAGCTGCGCTCCGGGCTGAACAGCATTGATCTGTTTAATCCAGAAATTCCCACTGTGCCGGTATTGGATCATGAAGAGATCATTCTGGAAATCAAGTATAACCGTCTGCTGCCCCCCTATATTGCCGATCTGATTTCCTTTGCCTGCCCGGAAGCGGTGCAATCCGCCATTTCCAAATACACCATCTGCCGCCGATACGAAGAAAAAGAGTGCTGAAAGGGGAAATCTTACCCATGGAAGCGATTCAATACAAATGTCCCTGCTGCGGTTCCTCCCTGGCCTTTGGCAGCAAAAGCCAGGAATTGGAATGTGCATCCTGCGGCAACACTTTCCCCCTGGAAGGAATTGAAGAGGCCGCCCAGGTCCATGTGAAAAATACAACGGATGATGAAATGCGCTGGGAAATGCCGGAGCAATCTTCCTTTGACGGCGAAGAAAGCAATCATCTGCGTGCCTATCGCTGCCAGGCCTGCGGCGCAGAAATTCTGGCGGATGAAACTACTGCCGCCACGGAATGCGTATACTGCGGCCATCCCTCCATCATGCCCGGAGTGCTCACCGGCGCTTATAAGCCCGATGGGGTGATTCCCTTTAAAAAGAGCAAAAAAGAAGCCCAGGATGCTCTTCGCCGGCACTGCAAGGGCAAAAAGCTGCTGCCCAACGGATTTATGGATGAAAACCGCATTGAAAAAATCACCGGCGTGTATGTGCCCTTCTGGCTTTTTGAATGCGACACCGAATCCGATGTTACCTACAATGCCCAGCGGGTATCCGTTCGCAGGGAGGGCAATTATGAAGTGACCCGTACTTCCCATTTCCTGGTGCGCCGGGGTGGACGGATTGATTTTTCCAATGTGCCGGTGGATGGCTCCAGCAAAGTGGATGATACCCTCATGGAATCCATCGAGCCCTACGACGCCGAGAGCACTCAGGGCTTTTCCATCGCCTATCTCAGCGGCTATCAGGCCCAGCGCCATGACGTGGATGCCCAAAAATGTCAGCCCCGGGCCAACGAACGCATCCGGGAAAGCGTGCGCAGCATGATGGCCTCCACCGTAGTGGGCTACACCTCCTTTACCCCGGTGAACACCCAGATCGATGTGAAGCACGGGAAAGTGAAGCAGGTGTTGATGCCCGTATGGATTTTGAACACCCGCTGGAAGGATAAAACCTACACCTTCGCCATGAACGGCCAGACCGGCCACTTCATCGGCGATTTGCCCACGGACAAAGGCAAGTTCTGGGCCTGGCTGGGCGGCATTTTTGCCGGAGTCAGCGTGGTGGGCTACGGGATTGCCTATCTGCTGTATGCGCTGGGGGTGCTGTAAGATGAAAAAGTTTTTGATCCTTTTGCTGGCGCTTCTGTGCCTGGCCGCCCCCGCCATGGCGGAAAATCGCGTCATTGATCATGCCAATCTTCTCACTTCCAAGGAAGAAAGCGCCCTGGAAAGCACCATTGAAAAAATCGCCGCTGAATACCGGATGGACGTGGTGATTCTTCTGGAAAATTCCATCGACCAGTCTCCCCGATATTATGCTGCTGATTTCTACGATTACGGCGGCTATGGCTACGGCGATAGCCATGACGGCATTCTGTTTCTTCTGAGCATGGAGGAACGGGATTATTTCACCCTCACTACCGGCAGCGCCATTCGCGCTTTCACGGATTATGGCCTGGAGCAGATTCACGGTGATATCGTTCCCTACCTTTCTGCAGGAGATTATGCCAACGCCTTTCAGCGCTATCTGATCCATGTGGAAAAATTCCTGGAGCAGGATCGCTTGGGGCAGCAGTATGACCTTGATCATCCCCTTCGCTTTGATTCTGACTCTTCTGCATTTGACTACGGTATTTCCTATGTCTCTTATTCTGTTTCTCCCTTGGAGCAGGCCAACGCCGTTTTCCCCATCATCCTGATTATCGCTCTGGTAATCGCTCTGATTACCGTATTCATCATGAAGGGCCAGATGAAAACCATCCGGCGCAAGGCCGGAGCCGCCTCCTATGTGAAGGAGGGCTCCTTCCAGCTCACCCGGCAGCAGGACATCTACCTCTACACCACCACCCGCCGCAGAAAGATCGAAACCAATTCCTCCGGCGGCAGCTCCACCTTCCGTGGCAGCTCCGGCCGCTCCCACGGCGGCGGCGGCGGAAAATTCTAATCGATTTCGCAAAAGGGCTTTCTTTGAAAAAGAAAGCCTTTTTTTCCCAGATGTTTTTTATTGACAGCATTCGTTTCCTGGTGTATAATCGCAAAAAACAAGGAAGGAGAATGGACAATGTATCGTTATTGCTTCAAGGGCGTCAATAACAAGTCCGGTAAAGGTATGTGCAATCATACAATCGGGCTTACATTGTCATATTCTTTTTAATCATCTGAAATCCAGCATGCGAAAAAGAATCAGTGCAAGCCGAAAGCCAAATTTCAGCTTGCACTGTTTTTTTATTATCCAGAAGGGAGAATCATTTTATGCCTGCTCACAAAGGAACAAAAACCATCAAAACACCCCGGCTGATTCTCAGAAAAGCCCGGTTAGCGGATGCGGAGGCCATGTTCCGCAATTGGGCCAATGATCCTGAAGTAACTAAATTTCTCACCTGGCCCACATACAAGAATGTGGAAACGGCGTATCCCATTCTGGAAATGTGGGAGAAAGCCTATGAAAAGCCGGATTACTATCAGTGGATGATCGAATTAAAAGAAATTGGCGAGCCCATTGGCTCCATCAGCGTGGTGCGCCAGCGGGAAGATATTGGTATGGCTGAGATCGGCTACTGCATTGGCAAAGCCTGGTGGCATCAAGGGATCATGACCGAGGCGCTCCGTGGGGTGATGGATTATCTGTTTACGGAAGTGAATATGAACCGGATCGAAGCCAAGCACGATACCAATAACCCCCATTCCGGCGGGGTGATGAAGAAATGCGGCATGGCATTTGAAGGCATCGCCCGGGCCTCCGACCGGAATAACCAGGGCATCTGCGATACGGCACACTATGCCATCCTCCGATCCGATTGGGAAAAAGAATCTTTGTAATATTTGCTTTTGCGCTGTATTTTAAAACGAACTTAGCGATAAATTACAATTATATGAGGTGGAATCCATGAGTCAAAGAATCAAAATCGTAAATGCTATTTACACCAATATTGATGAAGATACCCGATTGGATAGAAGCAGACATGGACAAATGGAATATATAACAACCATGGAATATATTCATCGTTATGCGTCGAAGGGGGATAAAATACTCGAAATTGGAGCGGGAACTGGCAGATATTCGGTTACCCTCGCAAAAGAAGGGTATAACACAACCGCCATCGAATTGGTTGAGCACAACCTGGATATACTAAAGGCGAAAAGTGTCGGCTTGAAAAACCTGCAAGCTTATCAAGGTGACGCCCTGGATCTATCCAGATTTAGAGATGGTGCATTTGATATCACGTTAGTTTTAGGACCAATGTACCATCTTTATGATAAAAACGATGTAAGTAAAGCAATAAACGAAGCAATCAGAGTCACCAAAAAAAGAGGAATAGTTTTAGTGGCATTTCTTTCGGTTTATTCGGTACTCTTTGATTACTTTAACGGAAGATTCGTTGAGGGAATCGAAGAAAACTTTACAAATGATTATTTCGTAAAGCATTTTGAAGAACAACTCTTTACAGGTTACGACATTGTAGAATTTGAACGTCTTTTCAACGATAAACAAGTTGATTATTTATCTACTGTGGCTGCAGATAGTATATTAGAACTTGCAGAGAGGGGAAAGGATTTTGTTATGACGGATGATGAATTTAAGGCATTTACAAAGTACCATCTGGCAACTTGTGAAAAAAGAGAATTGCTTGGATGCTCATCGCATTTACTATACATCTGTAGAAAAAAATAAAACAATTCCAATTTTCCAAGCAGACATAAGGATGCGCTTCTTTGTACCCCATTCTTTCATATGCAAACAGAAAAGCCAAGCTGCAAAATGTAGCTTGGCTTTCGTTGTTGCAGGAATACCGACTCAAAATTCGGAGCGTTTTTGCTTTACAGAATTTCGGAAAGATGGAGCTTTACGCCGTCTTTCTTTAATTGCTCCTGCAGATCGGATACATTGAGCTTGGTCAAATCATCGCTCATGGCCAGGGCCAGGCCCGCCGCCTGTCCAGTGACGGCACAGGGCGGAATCACCCGGGAAATATCCCACATAGGATCAGTGACCGAAATGCACCGGCCCGCTGCCGCCACATTCACCAGATCGGGATGCCAGAGGGTGCCAAAGGGCACTTCAAAGATAGGGCCGCGCTTGCGCCAATCGCAGATCATGCCAATGCTGTCCTCAAAGGAAGCATGATCTTCGCTCTCATCCAAGGTATAGGCCCCCACCAGCCGCCGGGTCATGCGAAGCTGGGGAATACTGGTCATGGTGGACAGGCTGTGGGCATCGCTGACGCCGCCGTTTTCCAGGAAGGTATTCAGGGTATAAGCGTGGCTATGGAGCTGGGTTCTGGAAATTTCCATGGCGTCCAATCCGGAAATGCGCTTGTTTTCCGGGTTTTCCTTAGAAAGGTTCAGCATATGCAGCTTCAGATCGCCGTTCACCGTTTCATAGAACCAAGCGCCCAGGTCATTGCCCTTGCCATAATTCGCTGTGGGATGCCCCGCCAGATAGAAAATATCCGCGTCTCCCGTGGCGTCCACAAAGCCTTTGGCAGGAATGGCGCTGCGGCCATCCTTGTTTTCCACCACCAGCGCTTCCACCCGGTTTTCTTCCCGGATCACGGAGCAAAGGGAGGTGCCATAGAGGATTTCCACGCCCGCTTCCGTCAGCACCTTTTCCAGCAGCACGGCAAATACCTGGGCATTATAGCGTACCCGATAGCGCTGCATGCCGTGTTCCTGCTTATTTTCCAGCCAGGTATCGGGATATTCCGCTTCCGCCCCATGCACAATGGAAAGCTTCAGCAATTCCTCCACAATGCCAAAGCTCACCTGACGGCCGCAGCCATCGCAAAGAGGCAGATAAATGGTAACCAGGCCCAACGTGGCCAAGCCGCCCAGGCCATACATTCTTTCCAGCAGCAGCACCTTTTTGCCTGCCCGGGCCGCAGCCAGCGCAGCCGCCGCGCCGGCAATGCCGCCACCTGCCACCACGATATCATATGCGCCGTATCTCGCTTCCAGCGTCCGTTCCTTTTCTGCGTACATTAAATTTTCCTCCTTTATTGATGGTTCCGGTTGGGGCCACGAAGGAAATCTCCTTCTTCTGCTGCATAAGGCAAGGGGATTTTCACCCGCTGCCCGGCTACGGATACCGTTTCTACTCGTTCATTGGTTTCAGCCAGGAAAATATCGGTTACTTCAAAGGGAAAAGTGCCCTTGGGGCAAAGCAACTCCAGGGTATCTCCCACATAGAAACGATTTTTCAAATGCAATTGGGCCATGCCATCCTGCCAGCCCTCTACCCGGGCCACATATTCCATGCTCTGAGAAAAGCCTGCGGCCCCAGCGGCCGGCGTGGGCGCGCCATAATAAAAGCCCGTGTTATAAGGCCTGTGGCTGGCCTTTTCCAGTTCTTTTTCCAATTCCGGCAGCAGCGCCCGATAGGTGCTTTCGTTTTTTGCCAGAGCGTCCAGCGCCCTGCGATAGGCCCCCACTACCGTGGCCACATAATATTCCGTTTTCATTCTTCCTTCAATCTTCAAGCTGGCAATCCCCGCTTCCCTCAGCTGCGGAAGATGGGCAAGCATATTCAGATCATAGGCAGAAAGCAGGTAGGTGCCCCGGCCGTCCTCTTCAATGGGCCAATATTCCCCTGGCCGCTTTTTTTCCACCAGGGCATACTCCCAGCGGCAGGGCTGGGCGCAAGCGCCCCGGTTGCCCCCCCGACCGGTGAGATGATCGGAAAGCATGCACCGCCCGGAGTAGGACATGCACATGGCCCCATGCACAAAGGCCTCGATCTCCATATTTTCCGGTATTTTTGCCCGAAGTGCACGGATTCTTTCCAAGGAAAGCTCCCGGGCTAATACCACCCTCTCCGCGCCCATCTGGGCATAAAATGCGGCGCTTTCGCTATTCAGGGTGTTCGCTTGAGTGCTGATATGAATCTTCAGCCCCGGCACTCTTTTGCGCAGCATCAGAAACGCCCCGATATCGCTGACGATGGCGCCATCCACGCCCATTTCCCAAGCCTTTTGCGCCGCCTGGGCCAAAGCATCCATTTCATCATCATAGGGCATGATATTTAATGTGAGATAAAACTTCTTTCCCTTTTCATGCACAAGGGAAAGGGCCTTTTCCAATTCATCCCAGGAAAAATTGCCGGCGAATGCGCGCAGGCCAAATGCATGCAAAGCGCCATACACCGCATCCGCTCCAAAGCGCAATGCGGCTTTCAGCTGGGTCATTCCCCCGGCAGGCGCCAATAATTCAGGCAGCATGGTATCTTTTCGTTTCCTTTCCCATTCCTGTTCCGGCCATTGGATGCCGACTAAAACCATTATATTATTTCCCGCATGAATTGTCAATTTTCCCCGATCGACTTTTCGCTCTCCATAAAAAAAGAAATTTTTTCATACCTATTGAAACCCTGCCGCCAATATGCTATAATCCGCCAAAAGGAGCACTGATAATACCTCGGGAGGGAATGGCTATGTGGAAGGCAAAGTTCCAGGCTTTCCGGTTGTCTTTCAGCGATATCTTCAACACCAAAGATGATCACGCCAAAGGCCGGGTGATCTATTTGGGCTGCACATTGTTGGCAGCGTTCTACAATGTGTTCATCACCGGTATTTTCTATACTGGCTTCCTCACCATGTACGGCATTTCCATCACCGGCGCCGGCATCGTCACCTTCATTCCCTACATCGCCAATATCTTCAGCATCTTTTCCTCCAAAATTCTTTCCCGCTTCAAAAACCGAAAGCGAGCGCTGATCTGCGCCAAAATGTATTTCTACGGCATGTATATCATCGCTACTACCATCATGCCGCAGATCGTTACCGATCCCAATCAGCGGCTCACCTGGTTTGTGATCATTCTGTTTTTGGCCTATGCGGTGTATGCCCCCTTCGGGCCGGGGTTCACGGTATGGTTTTATCAGTTCTATCCCCAGGATAATCAGCGGCGCACCCGGTATATCATGCTGCTGCAGATTTTCAGTTCCATTATGTCCACCATTATCATGCTGGGCAGTTCTATCCTTACCGATGCCGTATCCGGCTCTCCCTATCAGCAGGATCTGATCCTGGGGCTGCGTTATCTGGCCTTTGTGCTGGTGGCCATTGAAATTTTTGCCATTCAGCGCCGGGCCAAGGATTTCTCGCCTCCGGAAAACCCCAATCTTAAGCTTTCCCAGGTGTTCACCCTTCCCTTTAAATACCGCAAGTTTCTTCTGTGCATGATCATGCAGTTCTGCTGGAACTACATCGCCAATCTGAATAATGGCCTGTGGAACTATCACCTGCTGAACCACATGAACTTTTCCTATACCCTGATCAACGGCATGTCCGCCCTGTACACGGTGATTCTGCTTTGCACCTCCGCTTGGTGGAGCAAGCAAATCAGGCGCATGTCCTGGATCAAGACCTTTGGTATCACCTGCCTTTTCTGGGCACCTACAGAATTTGTTTTCTTCTTTATGACGCCGGATCGGGCCTGGATCTATGTGCCCATGGTGATCGTACAGCATCTGCTTAGCGTGGGCCTGAACCTTTCCTATGCCAATATCCTCTATATGAATCTACCCCAGGAAAACTCTACCTCCTGCGTAGCTTTCAATACTATTGGCTGCAATATCTTCGCTTTCCTGGGCCTGATCAGCGGCACCTTTATCAGTTCCATCACCGGGGATAATACCGTGCCCATGCTGGGCATGGATCTGTACTCGGTGCAGTTTACCACAGTGGCCAGAGGCGTATTGATTCTGGCCATGGGCGCAGTGCTGGCCATTCGCTGGCGCTCCTTCACCAAGGATGAAGACGTGGCGGAAATTGATAGAAACGTTCAGGTGGAAAAGAACATGGCCGGCGTATTCCGCCAGATGAACCGGATCAACCTGATGAGGGGCATCCGAGCAAAATTCAAAAAATAAACGGCACATAACAAAAGGGAACGAGAAGATGATCTCGTTCCCTTTATTGTTCCTCAGCAATAGAGGCACATTGCTGCTTTCCCGAAATAATTATACTCCTCTACCGGTTTTCGGGAGGGTGCTTTTGACTCAAAAGCATTCTCCCGCATTATCTTTCTTCCCATTACAGCCCCTGCTCCCGATCGTAGGCCTGCCACAGCGGCGCATAGATGCTCACTGCCAGATTGTGTTCTTCCAGCGTGCGGCTGAAATGCAGTTCCCCTGTGTTGGGATCTTTGGAGCAGAAGTAGAGGTATTGATCGATGATAAACTGTTCATCCGGATACAGCGCCGCTTGAATCGCCGCCGCAGAAGGCGAGCAAATGGGGCCGGTGGGCAAGCCCTGGTAAAGATAGGTATTGTAAGGCGAATTCACCTTTAAATCCTCATTGGTAAGGGACATTCGCTTCACCCCGGATACATACTTTACCGTCACGTCGCTGCCCAAAGTCATATTTTTCTTCAATCGATTGTGGAACACGGCGGATACCTTGGCAAAATCCCCGGTCTTGGCTTCCTTTTCAATCATGGAGGCCAAGGTGATAATTTCATCCATGGTCATGCCCAGCGCCTCCGCTCGGTCGTGGTATTCTGATTTGAATACCGCTTCGGTTTGAGAAAGAAGCTTTTTGATAATATCCTGCATAGAAGCATTGGTATAGATTTCGTAGGTATCCGGGGCCAGATAGCCCTCCAGCACAAAGAGCCGATCAGCAATATCCCGGGTAGCCAGCACATCCGCAATATAGTAATAAGCAGAATAGTCCCGGCCGCTTCGGCACATTTCCAGAAATTCACTCTTATTGGAAATTGCCTTTTCCTTTTCCAGATAATCGGCAATATCCGCAATGGTCCAGCCGGGGATCACAGTAATATTCCGGGTGATGGGATTACCGTCACCCGTGGTAAGCAATTCCATAATTTCCTGCATTCCCATGGCCTTGCTCACCTGGTATTCCCCTGCCTGAATTTTCTGGCCGTAACCCAGAAAATCGGCATAGTATTTAAACACGGTGCGGTTGCGGATCAGGCCCTGGCTTTCCAGATTGTTGGCCACCCGGGTCAAGCTGTTTCCGGAGGCCACCACAAAGGTAATGGGCTGGGTATCTTCTTCATCCACGGGGGCAAAAAAGCTCCTATCCGCCCAGTTGACCACCGCCATCACCACGCCTGCCACCACCACGGCTACGCACAGCGCCAGCATCACAGGGCGCAATAAATGCCATAGCCAGCTATACCAAAACAGGCCGTACTCCCGCTCCTTGCGCAGGCTTTCCTGCGTGTAATCCTTTTCAGGCTTTCGGTTTCTCAATTGGCTCCTCCTGTGCTTATACCGGCATCGGGATTTCCATGCCCGCTGCCCGGGTAAGCGATTCAAAAATTTCAGCCATCAATTTCTGCAGCCGCATTTCGGCCATCAGGAAGCCGGAGGTGCGCTGATCGGCAAAAAGCAGCATATTCAATTGCTGAAAGCGCTGGGTTTCGTCATTGTCCATTCCCTGGCCGGAAAGCATGCGCATCTGCAAATTGGTCTGCATTTTACGATATTCCCCAATCAGGGCCTTGATCCCGCTGTCAGCATCGATTTCTTCTTTGAGCCTGGCGTATTCCTGATATTCCGGGCTTTCCTGAATGGCCGCTCCCAGCATTTTGGCCGCTTCTTTTACATCCATAGCATTTCCTCCATACATTCTAACGATGCATTCATTTTAAAAATTCCCGCTGCTTCAAATAAACAGCGCACGGGTATATTATATCAGGAAACGTGCCGGTTGAAAAGCAGGGAAGCGCTGGATAAGCATGGCGTTTTTCAGGATTTACAATCCCTGATTTGACATATTGGCCAAAAAGCTGTAATATGGGTATGAGCCCGCGGATTCTTGGAAAAGAGGTTAAACCGATGAAACGACTGTTTCTTTTGCTGATTATGTTGCTGTCACTTCTATTTGCGCCCGCCGTCCTGGCTGAAAGCGGCTGTGAGCAGGAGGGACATCGCGCCCTTTGCTCTGCACCCGGCATCTGTGAAGCCTGCGGCTTTACCGGCGATATCGCCCAGTTGCTGCATAGCTGGGGTACGCCTGAAACCACCGATCCCACCTGCGCTGCGGAAGGAGCCCTATTGTATAGCTGCCAGGAATGCGAAGAAACAAAAACCACATTGCTTCCCAAGCTTCCCCACACAGAAGTAACAGACGAGGCCGTGGAACCCACCTGCACCGAAACCGGACTTTCCCAAGGCAGTCACTGTTCCATTTGCAATGAAGTCATCCTGCCCCAGGAGGTGATTCCCGCCTGGGGGCACAATGAAGTAACGGATGAGGCCGTGGAACCTACCTGCACCGAAACCGGACTTTCCCAAGGCAGTCACTGTTCCATTTGCAGTGAAGTCATCCTGCCCCAGGAGTTGATTCCCGCCTGGGGGCACAATGAAGTAACGGATGAGGCCGTGGAACCCACTTGCACCGAAACCGGACTTTCCCAAGGCATTCATTGTTCCATTTGCAGTGAAGTCATCCTGCCCCAGGAGGTGATTCCCGCCCGGGGGCACAATGAAGTAACGGATGAGGCCGTGGAACCCACTTGCACCGAAACCGGACTTTCCCAAGGCATTCATTGTTCCATTTGCAATGAAGTCATCCTGCCCCAGGAGGTGATTCCCGCCTGGGGGCACAATGAAGTAACGGATGAGGCCGTGGAACCCACTTGCACCGAAACCGGACTTTCCCAAGGCAGTCACTGTTCCATTTGCAATGAAGTCATCCTGCCTCAGG